>JAGBAW010000019.1 GCA_017938725.1 Bacilli bacterium
ACAAGAATACAAAAAACTTGTAGAAGATTGGATACTATTTTATAACAATGATAGATTAAAGTCAAAAAAGAAATCAAATTAATGATTTCTTTTACTATAAACTAGTTTTTTATTTTTGTGAACTATTTGGGGTTCACTTCAGAAATACTTAGTTTTAAAGTATAAAAAAGAAGCTGTCCCCCCTGATGAGGCAGCTTCATAAAAAAGAATAAAAAGGGGTTGGCTAGTGTGATACTAGCACCAATTCGCCATTTGGGAATTGGTAGCATATATATTACTGATAAAAGGTACTTTTGTCAAGTACTTTTTTAAAAATATGTTATAATATTTTTAGAGAAGGGAGTATAATGATGCAGTTAAAAGATATTAAAGGGATAGGACCTAAAACAATAGAAGTTTTAAATAGATTAAATATAAGTAATGTTAATGATTTAACCTTGCATTATCCATTTAGATATGAAGTGTTAAAACAAACATCATTGTATGAAGATAAAGTTATTGTATCAGGGATAATTGAATCAACTGTGACATTAAGCTTCTTTAAAAAGATGAATAGATTAAGTTTTAAATTAAATGTAAATAACAAACTCATAAATGTTGTTATATTTAATAGAGGTTTTCTAAAAAATAATTTGATTATAGGAAATAGTATTACAGTAATAGGTAAATATGATGAAAAATCAAATAAGATAATTGCAAGTGATATAAAACTATTTAATTTAGGAAATAGTATTATAATAGAGCCTATTTATCATTCTGTAAAAGGGATAAATAGTAGATCATTAAATAAAATAATTAATATAGCTTTAGATAGTAGTTTGGTAGTAGATTATATTCCTAAATATATAAGTGATAAATATGATTTTATAGATAAAAAAAAGGCACTTGATTTAATACATAATCCAAAAAATCTAAATAATATGAATAAGGCACTTGAAAGATGTAAATATGAAGAACTATTTTTATTTATGCTTAAGATAAATGCACTTAAAAGAAGAAATAATAATTTAAATGTAGGTTATAAAAAAGATATAAATATGGATAAAATAAATGAATTTATAAAGGATTTACCATTTGAATTAACTATTGATCAATTAAATGCATTAAGTGACATATTTAACGATTTAAAAGAAGAAAAAAGAATGAACAGATTAATTGAAGGTGATGTGGGATCTGGTAAAACAATTGTATCTATTATAAGTATGTATGCAATGTGCTTATGTAATTATCAAAGTGCATTAATGGTTCCAACTGAAGTACTTGCTAAACAACATTATAAAAATATAGTTGGGTTATTTGAAAAATATAATATTAATGTTGAACTTCTTGTAGGTAGTATGAAGAAAAAGGAAAAAGAAGAAGCTTATGAAAGAATAAAAAGTGGTGAATCAAATATTATAATTGGTACACATGCAATTATAACAGATGATATAATTTATAATAATTTAGGACTTGTAATAACTGATGAACAACATAGATTTGGAGTTAATCAAAGAAATAGTTTAAGAAATAAAGGAAATATGCCTGATGTACTTTATATGAGCGCAACTCCAATACCAAGAACATATGCACTTACTATATATGGTGATATGGATATATCTATTATTAATTCAATGCCAAATGGTAGAAAGAAGGTAATTACTAAAGTGGTAGATAGTAAAGATATTAAAAAGGTATTATATAAAATAAAAGAAGAATTAGATAATAATCATCAAATATATATAATATCACCTCTTATTGAGGAAGCTGATGATGAAGAAGAGGATATACAAAAGTTAGAAAGAAAATTTAAACTAGCGTTTAAAAATTATAATGTAGGAATACTTCATGGGAAAATGACATCAAAAGAAAAAGATAAAATAATGGAAGATTATATAAATAAAAAAATAGATATATTAATAAGTACTACAGTTATTGAAGTTGGGGTAGATGTAAAGAATGCTACTATGATTGTAATATTTGATGCATATAAATTTGGACTTGCAACCCTTCATCAATTAAGGGGTAGAGTGGGAAGAAATTCATATCAATCATATTGTATCTTAGTTACAGATAAAGATTCAAAGAGACTTAATATAATGGAAAGTGTATCTGATGGTTTTACACTAGCACAAGAAGATTTAAAATTAAGAGGACACGGGGATTTATTTGGTGTAAAACAAAGTGGGGATATGTCATTTAAACTTGCAAATATAACAAAGGATTATGATATATTATTAAATGCAAAAAAAGATTCGGATGAAGTTTTAGATAATATAGATAATTATGAAGTATTAAAAAATATTTTAAAAGAAAATATAAATATGGATTAAAATCTATTGACTTTTAAGTCAAAATAATTTATCATTATTATAGCGTAACGATAGTTACGTAACAACACTTTTACGAGTATATGTGAAAGTGTAACCAAAACCCCCTGAAGAGTCAGCGAAAGCTGGCTCATTTTTGTTTTTTACTTGAAATTACGGGGCTTTGTAATTTTTGATTTTTATAAAATAATGCTTTCAACTACCAACCAACTACCAAAATCTAATAATTTTTAATCAGTACAAGTAAGTTTATTTATGGTATTTACAGCATCATAAAGTTTATCTTTGTGCATATGAGTATAAGTGTCTAAAGTTTCTTCAATGGATGAATGACCAAGAAATTGAGATACTACTGCTATATTAGCATTATTATTAATTAGAAGTGATGCACAACTATGTCTAAAGTCGTGTAATCTAATTCTTTTAATATTAGCCTTTTTAGCAATTTCAATATTCTTATGTCTCATTTTATAGAATGTGATAGGAACAAAGCCTCCAAATATAAACCAATCTTCATTAAATTCAGCAAATTGTTTTTGTTCTTCATATAACTTTTTAAGATCATCAAACAATATATTAGCAATTGGTAAAATACGATTACTTTTTTCAGTTTTAGGTTTTGTTAGTTCGTAATTAGAAGAAGTTTCAGAGCCATGCGTTACTGCTTGTTTTGTAATAGATACCATTTTATTATTCCAATTAATATCTTTCCATTGTAAAGCTCTTGCTTCACCTCTACGAAGACCACAATAATATAAAGTTTCATACATACATTTTATTTGTAAGTCAGGTACAAAAGAAATATATTGTTTAAATTCATCTAAAGTATAAAAATCCATTTCTCTTTTTATATCAGATGCCGAAGTAAAACTCTCCATTCGACTATAAAACTTACTCATATTGAATCCATAAGTTTTAACTGCCCAATTAATTACAATCTTTAAGAATTTTTGAATTTCATTTTTATAACTATTGGAACAATTAACTTTCATCATTTCAGCTCTCCATTTTTGATAATGAGTAGCATCCATATCTTTTAGTTTTACTTTATCAAACATACCAATATATTTAATTCTATCTCGATAAGTTTTTAATGTTGACCATCTTACAATATCTTTTTGAACTTCATAATACTTTGTGTATAAATCTTTAAAAGTCATATTCATATCGCCTTCAAAAATATCAGCAATTTTTAAATATTCTTTTTCAGCACGTTTTGCCTCAGCTTCGGTTTTATAGGCTTTGGAAAATTTTTTGCGTTTCTTTCCATCTAAACCTGTTTCCCATACATACCATATATATTTACGACCATCTTTAGTCCATTTGCTTTTTTCTAATAGTCTAACTGCCATATTCATTCCTCCTTTGCTAGATTAGACTATTCACGCACTTCAATTGGTAGTTTATCATAAATACTAAATTTATCCAACTGAAGTGGTGATAGTTTATTTATCTTTCAATTTCAAAATCATCTTTATTTTTGTTATTTTTATTGTAATAACCATAGTTAATGGCATCTGCTATATCTTCGTATTCTTCAAGATTTTCTTTAGGTTTATCTCTATTTAAAACTTTATCAATAGCTTTGCACATTTTCTTAAAGAGATTTTTCCATTTATTTACTTCAGTTTCTAACTTTTCTTTAAGATTTTTAATATTATTTTCTAATACATTAACCAAATCTTTTAATTTACCAATTTCATCTTTTTGCTCTTTAATAATTTCGTTTCTTTTTATAAGTTCACTATTATTTTTAAAATTTTTATTTTCTTTTGTAAGTTTATTTATTTCAATATCTTTATTGGTATTATCAGTTGATAGAATAATTATTTTACGTTGTAAACCTTTGGTATATTTTATAATTCTAAAGACATCTTCCTCTTTATATCCTCTAATTTTTCTTTTAGTAGGATTTAGTAATTCTTCATTATCCTCATTTTCTAAATTTTTAAGCCCATTTTTAGAGTTTTCAATAATTTTTAAGGTATTTTCCTTTTCTTGCTTTAATTCTTCTAATTCAGCCTTTTTCTCAGCAATATCATAATCTAGCTTAGATTGATTTTCTTTACTTGAACCAATATCACCACGATAAAGGTTAAAACCTCTTTCAGTAATAAACTTATTAAACTCATTTTGCATATGATAAAAGGATAATGCTCCACCTTTATCTTTCCAAAACTGATCACAATTTAAAAATTTACCATTTGCTTCTTCATACACAATTTTGCCTTTATCATCACGAAGTAATTTAGGAACAATAGAAGTTGTACCATTTTTCTTTGTAATTTCTTCTTTAAGAACATTTCCATTACTATCTTTTACAAAACATTTTCTTTTGACTTTACCAACAATAGGTAGAAAATACGCTTGTAGGTGAGGGGTATCTTCATCATAATGAATTTGAGCAAGTAAAATATTTTCTTCACCAACATAATTTTTTAAAAAATCCATACAAGAATCGAAAAAATAAGTTACAGAACTTGGAATATCATCTTTAGACTTTAAATCAGGTACCATTACAGCTTGTCTTTTTTTATCACCTTTATGATACGTTCTACCACTATCTTTAAATTTCATTCCTAAACTTTGAAAAAACTCAGGTCCACTCGTAAATGTTACACCATTTAATAAATTAGTGGATGGTCTATCTAAATATTCTATATTTCGGTCTTTTAAATTTTTCTTTACTTGCTGATATAAATTCTTTTCAGTTAGTGATACATATTCATAATTAAATTGTTTTCTTTCTTTGTCATAATTACCTGTACCTTTTCTATCAGTCATTTCAACACCAATATTATATAAATCATTCTTTTTATATTTGGGTGCTACTCGTACTACTTGTTTTCCATCATACAATATTAATCCTCCTTTGCCTGTTTTTTCTTTAAAGGTCATTTATGACCTATCTCACTAGGGCATAGCCCAATCGTGAGTTTAAGGGCTTACCCTTAAAAATCCCAAAATAATCACTATCGCCACTTTCATTTTCTTGCGAAAACAAAACGTGCCACGTTCTTATTTTTATAGAAGATGATTATTCATCATCTTCTATGGTAGGTTCTTCGTATATGCAATGATAATTTCTTTTATCACTTTTTCTATCTTTAGTAAGATAGACACCTTCTTTATTTAGTAATTCCATATTAGCATTAAGTAATCTTCCAAATCTTAATGCTGTCGTTTTTAGCTTGGCATCATTTATAATTTCAGTACAAGTAAAATCAAATTCTTTCTTTTGAGATGCGTATTTAATAAAGAACATTAGATTTTCATCAATTTCATCATCCTCAATAGGATTACTAATTTTAAAAGATTGATTTTGATTTCTTTTTAATTCAACATCAAAACCAGCAAAATCTCTATTAATTACTTTCATAGTTAAATGATTATGATTGTATTTATTTTCAAATAGAGTAACTTTTCCATCTATACAAGCATCAAAAGCTGTACTACCTAAAGTTTCATTTCTTTTATTTAAGTGATGAGTAAATAATATTGATATATTATACTTTTCACACAATTCTCTTAATTTAGGCATAAGTTTTTGAGCTATATCTTGAAAATCATTTATATCATAAGAAATACCTAAATCTATATCTTTAAGCATATCCATAATTACTAATTTAGGTGTAGTTTTATCACCAGCAAAGTCAGCAATTTCCCATTCATGATCAAAGATACTAATATTAGGTTTACCATTTCTATCAATTACATATAATGAATCCTTTTTAGGCTTTAATTCAAGTGTCTCATATCTTGA
Organism: Bacilli bacterium; assembly: GCA_017938725.1. GTDB lineage: Bacteria > Bacillota_I > Bacilli_A > RF39 > UBA660 > CAG-433. The sequence continues at coordinate 6,073 of JAGBAW010000019.1, forward strand.
TGAAGTAAAGTAAATGTTGGAAAAATTTAAGAGAAAATACAAGTCATACAATTAATTTGTATTTTTTTTACATATTTTTACATTCTTTTTGACAAGAAATAATTTGTTCTATAATTATCTTTTAAACTAAAAGTACT
>JAGBAW010000020.1 GCA_017938725.1 Bacilli bacterium
GAAAACAACTTTGTATTGCCATTTACTTTCCTATTTTTTTATGATAAAATGGTAATATAGGATAATTATAAATAAGTGCTTTTTTGAGAGAAACTTTTCTCTCTTTTTTTGTGCTCTTTTTTATGTTTTCCTATTTGAAAGGAATGGTGATTCGATGACATAAACAGAAAATTTAATTGATAAATATTATTTTTTTTGAAGTAAAAATTCTTAAACCGTCGGAGACTATATAGAGGGTTTTAGGGATATTCCCTAACAAGTAGATGGGTGTGTCAACACCATGCTTGGTACTTTATACACTAGTATTCTGTAATCTATACTAAATTTTGAAAAAGAAAGGAGAATTTATGGAGTTCAAACTTAAAATGAAATGGGATGTTTTAAGAGAATTTAAACTAACAGAAGAACAATTTTATAACATCTCAAAAAAGATGATTAAAAGGCATCCGTATGAAAGATGGATTTTTAGAAAGTTGGCTCAAAATGGTGAGCGTGTAGTTTATGTTAGAGTAGAATATGTAGAATGGTTAAAAGAAGTTTATTTTAGTAATAAATATTATTTAGATGCAGAAATAGAATTTTTTCAAAAGCAAGTTTTAAGACTTGAACAAGAATTAAATATTTCTCATTATGATTTTAATTATAAAGATATGTCTTTAGTTGATTTAAGGGAATATTTTGGTAAAAGTAAAAATGCTATAGGTGTAGCAGTAAATCGAATGGAAAAAAGAAACAATAAATCTTATAAGTATATAAAAGAGGGCAAAGTAATGATTTCTAAAGAAGGAGTTAAATGGTTAAATGAAAAATACTTTAGGAAGCAGTATTTAAAAGATTTAGAGTTTTATAAAATAGAATTACAAAAAAGAAAAAGACAATTAAGTGGATATCCAGAATTTTAATTAGTTTGAAATACAACTAATTTTTTTATGTTCTAATTTAAAAACTAATCTTGGTATAAGTCTTATAGCAGTTCTTAATTCATAAAATGAATGGAGGGGTGTATCAAAATGAATATAACCGAAACTTTTGATGAAAATAAAAACTTGGCAGACTTAATTGAGGAGTATCTAAAAAAGATGTTAGAAGTTAACAAGCAATGATTTTGTGTGATATAATGTTATTGCTTATTAAAGTTATACACATTGGAAGGAGTAGTAAGTGTATAACAATATAATTCAAGCGCCAAGTTTTTATAAAGTAGGTTTATATATTAGGTTATCAGAAAGTGATGAAGATAAGACTTATGAATCAGAAAGTGAAAGTATTACTAATCAAAGAAATTTACTTTTAGATTATGTGAAGACTAGTGGTTTTACTTTAATTGACGAGTATGTTGATGATGGATTTACAGGCACCAATTTTGATAGACCAGCATTCCAAAGAATGCTAAAAGATATTGAAAGTGGTCGAATTAATTGTGTAATTACCAAAGACTTATCTAGATTAGGTAGAGATTATATTCAATGTGGATATTATGTTGAGCAATATTTTCCTCAAAAGAAAATAAGATACATTTCTATATTAGATCAAGTAGATACATTTTTAGAAACTGCTAATAATGATATAGCACCTTTCAAAGCTTTGTTTAATGATATGACAAGTAAGGATACCTCAAAAAAAATCCGTTCTATATTAAGGAATAAAAAAGAACAAGGAAAATTCATTGGAAGTAAACCTTGCTATGGTTATATGAGAGATCCACTTGATAAAGGTCATTTAATTCCTGATCCCGAAGTTGCTCCAATAGTTAAAAAAATATTTCAAATGTCATATTCAGGTATAGGAGTAAGTGATATTGTATCTTACTTAAATGATAATAAAATATTAAGTCCTAGTATGTATAAAAATACTAAAGCATCTTCAAAACAAAAAGTGAATGTTTGGACTATTTCATCTGTTAATAAACTTTTAAAAAATAGAATGTATACTGGTGATATGGTACAAAATGTTCAAACTAAATTATCTTATAAATCACAAAAGAAAATATCTTTAGAAAAAGAGTTTTGGATAATTGTTGAAAATACTCATGAACCTTTAGTTAGTAAAGTAGTGTTTGATGCAATTCAAAATGCTCCAGCAAGAATAAAAAATACTCATTGTAATAGAGAAAAAAGATTGCTTGAAAATTTACTTGTATGCAAAGAGTGTGGTAATTCTTTATCTGTACTTTATCGAAAAAATAAAAATTATAAAGATAATAGGTATTGGAGTGTTAATTGTAATAAATATGCAAGAGATCCCAGAAGACATTTATGCTATCCTCATTTCTTTCCTTATGATAAATTAGAAGAAAGAATAATGGAAGTGATTAAATCAACTTGTCAAAAATATTTAGATAGTTTAAATATCAAAGAACTTTCAAAAAAACTTTTACTTGAACAAGATTCATTAAAAAAAGAAAGAGAAAAGGAAAAGCAACAAATAACAGAAAAAATCGAAGAATTAAGAAGAAAGATGGATTCTCTTTATGATGATAAGTTTAAAGGTATTATAACAGGTGATAATTATTCAAGACTTGTGGAACAAACAGAAAAACAAATATCTACTTTAAAGAATAGAATTTATGAATTAGATAATGAAGAAGAACAAAGAAAAGAAGATGCTAAAGAAATAACAAAGTATGAAGGACAAATAAAATCATTATTAAATTTAAATGAACCTAATAGAGAATTAATAAAAACTTTAGTAAAAGCTATTTATATTGATAAGAATAAAAATATTGAAATTCAATATAGATTTAAAGTGCTAGATGATGTAAAAATCAATTATGAAGAAATATAAAAAATTGAAGGTAATTTTGTTAATCACACATAATTACCTTCCCCTATAGTATTTTTTGAAAAAATTAAATGCAGTAAAATCAAGGAAAAATGAATGCCTAACCACATAAAATCTTTCCGGAGGTGGTGCAGGTGCTGAAGTAATTTATGCGCTTAGAAATAACGATACACTTTCAAAACTAATATTAGAAAATTTAAGTGAAGAGGGTCAAACAATAAGAAAATCATATCAAAGAAGGTTACCAAGTGATAATACAAAAGATTATTATTTTATCCACAGGAATACTGGAAGAACAGAACCAATAATAATTGAATATGGTTTTGTAGATAATGCTGCTGATGCAAATAGGATAAAAAATAATTGGGAAAAATATGCGGAAGCTGTTGTAAAAGCAGTCGCAGAATATAAAAATATTCCATATGGAGAATCTGCTGCATCAAATACTTATACAGTGCAAAAAGGAGATACCCTTTGGTCAATTGCAAAAAAATTTAATACTAATGTAAATGATATAAAAAATTTAAATAGGTTAAGCAGTAATGTTTTATATGTAGGCCAAACACTTAAAGTACCTGAGTATTATAAAGCTGAGGAAACTAACATTTCATATATTGTAAAAAAAGGTGATAGCTTATGGTCAATTGCAAATCAATATCAGACAACAGTAAATGATTTAAAGAAATACAATAATCTAACAAGTGATTCTCTTAAGATAGGTCAGGTAATAGAAATACCATCAGCAACTACAATAGTAACTCCATCAGAAGATGATATTATTAATGAAGAAAATGTATATACTGTCCAATCTGGTGATACTCTTTGGTCTATTTCAAGAAAATTTGGCGTATCGGTTCAAGATATAAAAGCTGCTAATAATTTAATAGGTGATGTACTGACAATTGGAAGAGGTTTAGTAATACCAACTAGTAATGCACTAAATAATAATATTATTGTATATACTGTAAAAAGAGGAGACAGTCTTTGGGCTTTAGCAAGAGCATACAATACGACAGTTAATGATATAAAACAACTAAATAACTTAACGTCAGATGTCCTTAGTATAGGGCAGGAACTTCAAATAAAGAAAAATACAAATTTATAAAAAATAAAAAGTCAATCATTGGTTGACTTTTCTTAATCTATATAAGTTAAATGAAGGTCTATTAAATAATCTAAAATTATACATTGATGTTCCAATACCACTTGAAATATAAAAATCGGTATTATCTACTTTATAATACTCCTTATAGTATTTCTTTGCATAATTTGGTGTATATATGGCTCCATAAAATGGAATTCTAACCTGTCCATTATGAGAATGACCTGCAAGCACTAAATCAAAATTATATTTTTTTATATCACTAATATAATCAGGATAATGCATTATATTTATCTTGTATATGTAATTATCATCTTTTAAAGCTTCCTCCAAAAAGACAGTGTCTTTATTTGTTGATAACCCACTTAATAAAATAGCCTCATTATTTGTGTTATAAACTACATCATAAGTATTGTTTAAATTTATAAAATTTGCGGACTCAAACATTTGATAAAATTTATCATATTTTAAGTCATGATTTCCATTAACGTAATAATTACCATATGTACTATTAATTTTACTTAGTTCATCAATAATATATGATAATTCTTTATCGGTAATCTTAACATCTTTATCTATAAAATCTCCAGTAAAAATAACAATATCTGGTTTAGTTAAATTTATTTCATCAACTAATTGTTTTAATTCGCTTGTTGAAGTAGTTCTTCCAAAATGAAAGTCAGAAAAATGTGCAATTTTGAATCCGTTAAATTTTTCGGTTATTTTATTACTTTCAATAGAATACTCTTTGATAAATAATCCAGATGTTCCAACATATCTGGAATATATAATTGTTATAATTATTATCAAGATAATATAAAAAAATAATTTTCTTAAAGGCCTTTTCTTTGGCTTTTCTTCGTCTATTAAACTCTCAATAGAATAATCATCAATATTAGTTCTATTCATAATTTTAGCCTCCTATTAATTGAACTATAAATAATATTAAATTATGTAAAGAATGAATAATCATTGTTGTATATATTGTATCAGTTTTATAATAAATGTAAGATAAATCAATTCCCATGATAATATAAGGTATGACCATTAAAAAGTCATTTAAACTAGTATTAGATGATATATGTACAAGCCCAAAGACCATGCCACTTAATATTATAAATAAATATTTATTACTTATTAAATTTCTAAAAGTTTTTCTAAAGGTTATTTCCTCTACAATGGGAGCATATATAATTGTGGAAAATGCCATATATACAGGAAAAATCTGTATATAATTTCTAACATTTATTTCGTTTTCAGAAATAGTAGAATTAGTAAATTTAGAGATAATAATATTTGATAATGACATTAATAAAACACCAACTATATATATAGGAATATTTTTTAACACATTATTCGTCAGTTTACTCTTTGATTCTTTATAATCATCTTTAAGTTCTTTTGAATAAACAATCACTAGTATAATTATGTAAAATATGCCAGTTGATATCAAATAAATATTTTTATGTATGTTATTCCAATTACTAGTGTCAATATTAAATACTTGTAAAAATAGTAAAATTATTATTTGGTATATAAAGTAAAAAGAAAACATAAAAATATTTTTCAATATTTTAGATAATATATATTTTTTTCTTTTAATTTCATTATTTTGAATCATTAAATCACATACTTTCTATATAATTATATCAAAAAAATAAAAATATTAGTGCAAAAATGAATAAATTATGTTATAATTTACTTGTCAGTTTAATGCAGCAAAGAGTGAGGATATTCCTCACTCTTTATATATAAATGGAGGTATATATGCTAGATACAATAAAACAATTGGTTGAAATGCCATTAAAAAAAGAAAAAATAGATGTCATAGATGTTTATTTTGAAGATGAAAAGGGAGTAAATAATTTATATATTATTATTGATAAGAAACCTTATGTAGATATTGATACATGTGTGCTTGCAACCAATATAATTAATCCATTACTTGATGAAGCAGATTTAATAGAAGATAGTTATGTACTTAATGTTTGTTCAAAAGGAGGAGAGTAAAAATGAACGGAGCAGAATTCTTAAGAGCAGCTAAAGAATTAGCAGAGGTTAGAGGAATAACATTAGACGAAATATTTACTGATATTGAAACAGGGTTAAATGCAGCGTATAAGAGAAATTATGGTGGTGCAACAAATTCGAAAGTAAAACTTAATCCTGATACAGGAGAAATTAAAGTAGTATCATATAAGATAGTAGTAGATGAAATAAATATGGAGGACGACGAGGATGCACAAGTATTACTAGAAGAGTTAGAAAACCCAGCTGATTATAAAGTGGGAGATGTTATAGAAGAAGAAGTAACACCAAAGGATTTTGGTAGGGTCGCAGCATCTGCTTGTAAACAAGTGTTTACTCAAAAGGTTCGTGAAGCTGAAAGAGAAAGCATAATGAAAGAATTTGAAGGTGCTGAGAGAGAATTACTTGTAGGGACATTATCAAGAGAAGATAAACAAAATTATTATGTTGATTTGGGTAGAGCACATGGTATACTGCCAAAAAGTGAAATTATCCCAGGGGAAGATCTTACGATGGGATCTCAGGTTAAAGTTTATGTTGTTAAAATTGAACTTGGACAAAAAGGTGGACCTGTAATATTACTTTCAAGAAGTCATTATGGATTTGTTAAAAGATTGCTAGAAAAAGAGATTCCTGAATTAAACGAAGGAATAGTAATGCTTTATAGTGTTGCAAGGGATGCAGGAAATAGAAGTAAAATAGCTGTTTATTCAGAAAATGAGAAGGTAGATGCAGTAGGTGCTTGCATTGGTGAAAAGGGAATTAGAATAAATAATATATCAAAAGAATTAAATGGTGAAAAAATTGATGTTGTTAGGTATGACAAAGATTTGGTGACATTTATAAAAAATGCGCTTTCACCAGCTAAAGATGTAGAAGTATATATATTAGATCCAAAAGAAAATAAAGCACTTGCAGTCGCAGATGGTGATAATTTATCACTTGCTATAGGTAAAAAAGGACAAAATGTTAAACTTGCAGCAAGACTTACTAAATGTAAGATAGATGTAAAAACTTCATCTCAAGTTCAAGAAGAGGGAATAAATATTTATAAATATTATGAAGCATAAGGAGGCACTTATGAAACAAAGAAAAATACCACTTAGAACATGTGTTGTAACAAAAGAAAAACTTGAAAAAAAAGATCTAATTAGAGTAGTTAAGAATAATGAAAATCAAGTATTTGTGGATTTAACAGGTAAAGCAAATGGAAGAGGAGCTTATATAAAAAGGGATTTAGATGTACTTACAAAGGCAAAAAAATTTAAGGTGTTAGATAAACATTTAGAAATAGAAATTAAGGATGATATATATGAGGAACTTTCGAATATAATTAATAGTAAAAACTAAAGAAAGAGGTGATTAACTATGATGAGTGTTAGAGAATATGCACAAGATATTAACATGGATGTTGAAGTTGTGTTAAAGAAGGCAATAGAATTAGGATATGCAAAGAGCGCTGATGATGTTTTAAGTGAAGATGCGGTAATAGATTTAGATAATGTTCTTATTATTAGATTAGAAGAAAATGATGATGACACAACATATATTGATGAAATTATCGATGAAAAGGACTATGATTTAGAAGAGGAATTAGAAGATAAGGCAGAAGAATTAGCAAGCAGTTCTCATTTAAAGTTTGATGATACAGTAAAAAAACAAAAATTAAAAAAGAAAAGTGAAATATCAAAAGAGGATATAAATGCTAAAAGAAAACAAATGTATAAAAATAAAGAAAAATTAACTCAAAATGAAGCATCACAAAAAGATAATGTTGTTATTTATAAAGATGCAATGACTGTAAGTGATTTAGCAAAAGAACTTGATGTACCCGCTACTGAGATAATAAAAAAGCTTATGAATTTAGGTATTATGGCAAGTTTAAATAATTCTCTTAGTTTTGATGATGTTGAGATGATTGTAATAGATTATGATAAAACACTTAAAAGCTTTGAATCACAGGATAAAACAAACTTTGAAAAATTTGAAATAAATGATGATGAAAAAGATTTAAAGGAAAGACCTGCAGTTGTTACTATAATGGGGCATGTAGATCATGGTAAGACAAGTCTTCTAGACTACATTAGACATAGTCATATAACTACCGGAGAATTTGGAGGTATAACTCAACATATCGGTGCGTATCAAATTGAAAATAATGGCAAGAAAATTACTTTTATTGATACACCAGGCCATGCAGCATTTACTGAAATGAGAGCAAGAGGAGCATCAGTAACTGATATAGTAATTATAATAGTTGCAGCTGATGATGGCGTCATGCCTCAGACAGAGGAGGCAATTGATCATGCCAAAGCAGCAGGAGTACCTATAATTGTCGCTATTAATAAAATTGACAAGCCAGGAGCTAACCCAGAAAAGGTGATGACTGAGATGGCTACACATGATTTAACTCCAGAACAATGGGGTGGAGATGTAATTTATACAAATATATCAGCATTAACTGGTGAGGGTATAGATAAATTACTTGATAATATTCAATTAGTATCTGAAATGCAAGAGTTAAAAGCTAATCCAAATAGATATGCCCTTGGAACAGTAATTGAATCAAAACTTGATAAGAATGTTGGCTCAACAGTAACACTTCTTGTACAAAATGGAACGCTTAGATTAGGCGATCCAATAGTTGTAGGAACATCTTATGGTAAGGTAAGAACTCTAAAGGATGATTTAGGAAGGGAAGTTATGGAAGCTGGACCATCTACACCAGTTGAAATCACTGGACTTTCTGAAGTACCATCTTCAGGAGACAGATTTATGGCTTTTGAAACTGAAAAAGAGGCGAAAACTATCGCAGAAAACAGAAAATTACAAGCTAAATTAAAAAATAGTAAAGTTAGTAATGCTGTTTCAATAGATGATTTATTTAATAAAATACAATCGGGTATAAAGGAAATTAATGTTGTTTTAAAAACTGATGTTAAAGGCACGGAAGAAGCTGTAAAAAATGCACTTTCTAAAATTGAGGTTGAGGGTGTAAGAGTAAAGGTAATTAGAAGTGGTGTTGGTACAATTACGGAAAGTGATATTGTACTTGCAAATGCATCATCCGCATTAATTGTTGGATTTAATGTTAGACCTAGTTCTAAAACCATGGAAGTTGCTAAAGAGTATAATGTTGATATTAGGCTTCATAATATAATATATAAATTAGTGGAAGAAATGGAAGCAGCAATGAAAGGTATGCTTGATCCAGAATATGAAGAAAAGGTAATTGGTGAAGCTGAAGTTAGAAAATTATTTAAGTTCTCTAAAGTTGGAACGATTGCAGGTTCAATGGTAACATCAGGTGTAATAAAGTCAAATTCTAAAGCAAGATTAATGAGAGATGGTATTGTTATATATGATGGAGAAATAAATTCACTTCAAAAGGAAAAGGATCAAGTAAAAGAAGTTAAAAAGGGATTTGAATGTGGTATAACATTATTAAATTATAGTGATATAAAGGAAAACGATGTTATTGAAGCGTATGAAATGATAGAAATAAAAAGATAACATTAAAGGTTTCAAGGAGAAAATAATATGAATGAAATATTAGAAACATTAGATGGGCATAAAAATCTATTAGAATTGCTAGGATATACTTTAGATTTGAAAAAGGGAGAAATTCCACTTTATAAACCCGCTAATATACTAAGTAATGGTAAAGTGGTTGGAAAATTATCAATAGAAAGACTTAACCTTTATTATCTTAAAAAAGATGAAAAGTATGTAGGGAATATGGATCTTAATTGTATGTGCTTTGGTAAAGATAAAGAAAAAAATACCAAAACTATGGTTCATATAATTTTAAATGACAAAAAAGTAAATATAGATTGTTATAATAGGGTACTTGACTATACTGATGAATCCATTAGTAAATTTATAAGAATAGAAACCAGAAATTTTAGTGTAAGTGGAACGTTAGAGGGTGAAGTTATATCAATTCACTACCGAAATCTTAATAGTACGTTTTCTTATTTTAGGCTAGAATTTATTCCAGAATTTTATAATAATAGGATTACTGTATGTTATGAACATGAAAATAAGAATTATAGAAAAAATCCACAAAGTCGTGAAGAACTAGAAGAATTTTTGACTGATCAACATGATGAAATTAACAATATTATAGGCAATAATCTTTTAGAAAACTTAATAGATGCAGTTTATAATAGTAAAAATCAAGATGTTAAAAGGAATATATATAAACCAGAGTAGAGGTGGTTATAATGAGTATAAAAACTAAGAGACTCGCAAATGTACTTGCAAAAGAGATAAGTGAAATATTAATGTTAGAAGTTAAAGATGAAGATATAAAATTTGTAACTATAACGCATGTTGAATTATCAAAAGATTTATCTTATGCAAAAGTATATTTTACTATTTTAGATGATTCTAAAAAAGATAAATGTATTAATGATTTAAATGGTGCAAAGGGATTTATAAAAAGTGAACTTATAAAAAGAAAAATAGAAATGAGAAAAATCCCAGAGCTTTCATTTGTATTTGATGAATCAATAGAGTATGGTAATAAAATAGAGAAAATAATAGAAAAAATTCATGAAGAGGAATAGGTATAAATAAAAATTTATATCTTTTTTTTAAAATATATTTAATAATTAAAAAAATTACGTTATAATAGACGTAATAAGAGTGGAGTTGAGGTACTATGAATTTAATGGATAAAATTGGGATTTCTTATAAAGCGGGATATTTAGTCCAAGGTAATCAATTAGAAAGATGTAAAACTTCAACTAGTTTAAAAGTAAATAATACAGAACTTCAAATTAGAACAGATGGAAAAGATAGTGATATATCTTCTATATCAAAATCCTATAAGGGTAATATTATATTTCATGTTCCTGCGATAAATCCTGATTTATCTAACTTAAAGTTTGTTAATGAACTTGTAAAAAAAATAAAAGATAATAATGTAAAATTAATATCTATTAATGCATCAAATTTGTCATCTGATTTATTTGAATGGTCTACTCTTGATGAACAAAAAAAATATTTTTTGAATATAGTAACTTCAGTTGCGACGCTTGCATCTAATAAAATTGAAGTAGCTATAGAAAACCTAAAATTAAGTGATGCCAATAGCATGTTTGGTAGTAATATTACACAGATAACTGACATTATTGTATATTCAAGAAGGCTGTTAATTAGGGATTTCGGATTTGAAGAAGAAGAAGCAGAAAAATATATAGGATTGTCTTTAAATATAGATAATATAGATTTAGGTGATGAAAGCGAAAGCATTTTAAATTATTTTGAGGTTTTTAATAAATCAATAAAACTTGTGAAAATATCAAATCTAGAAAAATTAGAGTTAGTATTAGATTATATAGTTGATAAGAATTATAATGTTCCATTACTTTTACAAACTTCATCTGAATTAGAAGAGGTAAAAAATGAATATTTAAAATTAGTTAGTATAGTTTCTAAAAGATGTAGTGAGAGTGTGCCATCATTGGAAATTAAAGAGAATAATGAGAATAAAGGATTTTCTAATATAATTATTATCACAATGATTATATTAACTATAGTAATTGTTGGATTAATGTTTTTTATAAAAATAAAAATTTGACTATAACAATAAAATATGATATCATTGGTTTGTTTCGCTAAAACAAATGAGGTGGAAAAGTGAATATATTTCGGATAATTAATGATAAAGTAATTACGGTTTTTATTTGTTCAATGTTAACAGTAATCGCTTTTTCAAGTTTTTTATCGAATGTTGATAAAAATGTTCTTAAAAGTATGTTATCTTCAATAAATGAAGTGGAAGAACAAAAAAAATTGGATTTAACAGTAGAACTTGGTAAAGATTCTAATGTTACAAAAAGAGTTATAGTTTATGATGGAATGACTATGAGCGAACTTGCAGAGAAATTAAATAGATCAATGAAATCTACAATCTCAGGTAAGGGTGAGTTATTAGCATCTTATTCTTTGGAAAAAGGTGTAGATCCTTATATAGCACTTAGTATAATGCTTTTAGAAACAGGTTGTAATTGGACGTGTAGTTCACTAACAAGTAAGTGTAATAACGTTGGTGGAATGAAAGGAAGCCCTGGTTGTGATGGAGGATCTTATAAAGCCTTCGCAACACTTGATGATGGAATAAAAGGTTTTATAGATAATTTAGCAAATAATTATTATGCATATGGATTAACTACTCCAGAGGCTATGAATAAAAAGTATGCTGAAAGTACAACATGGGCAATGAAAGTAAATAATTATATTTCATCAATAAAAGCGAAATAAGATATCAGTTAATTTGATATCTTTTTATTTCGTTAATTATTTTGTTTAAATAATCTATATCTTCTAATTTATTTATAGCAAAACACTTTTTACCTAAATCTTTAAAACTAGAACCTGAGTGATATAAAATTTCATCATCGATAATAATAAATCTATCATGGAAAGAGTTATTATTTATGAAATTAATGTTAGAATACTGACTATTATATTTTTTTATAAGTTCTTTATTTATATTTTTAGATACAATAGTTATATTTTTATCTATATTTTTTAATATATCTAATAATTCTTTACCTGCATAATTATCTATAATAATTATTTCTTTTTTACTTTTATTTAATATATCTAAAAGTAGTGAATATGCATCATATATTTGTCCTTCAAAAAATATATGATTATTTTTTTCTTTAAAACTATTAAATGTATCTTCTAATAAATCTATTCTTTTATTATCTTTTAAAACTAATCCATTAATATACTTTTGATCTATTAAACTATTTGATATATAACGCCTCATTTCAACAAATGCATCCATTATTTTAATACTAACCTCAATAGCAATTTTAGTTCGTATTACAGTAGCAAGCATTGCGACTCCTTGTTCTGTAAAAACGTGTGGCAAACTCCTTGACATTTTATTGTGGTCCCAATCTGGGACCGCAAATATCCCTTTATATTCATCAATAGTTAGTTGAAACATAAATCGATTAGGGAATCTATTGATGTTTCTTTTAACAGCTTGATTTATAGTCTTTGTTCCGTTAGCGCATTGATACAACCTAGCTAAATCACTATCTAACATTACTTGTTTCCCTCTTATTTCATAAATTAAGTTTTCTACCTTTATTTCTTTTTCCATTATTTCATTCATATATATTCCCCCTTACTATAATCATTAGATATTTGATTACTATTATTTTATAATTTGCTACTAATGTATTAATACAAAAACATCATTAAATTTTTAAAAGAATATCATATTTAAATTTCATTATCAAATTACAAATATTTAAATTTTGTACATTTGTAAATGATGTGAAACAAAAATAATATAAAAATTAATTCAGGTAGAATGAGTTAATTTTTTTTGTTCTAAGTATAATCTTTGTTCATTTGGAGTTCTATAATTAAGAACAGACATAGGTATATTATTA
>JAGBAW010000021.1 GCA_017938725.1 Bacilli bacterium
TTAATCCTAAATGGAATGAAGAATATAGTTCAACTTATGTAGGATTAGAAATAACTGATTTATTTTCGTATCCAATTCATAAATATGTTAAAAGAAATACCAAAGATAAAGCATTCTTAACATTTGAAGATAAGATAGTTGGTTATCCAAATTATAGGAATAAAGGAATAAAAACATTTCCTTAAAACAAAAATAAGAACTGGATAAACCAGTTCTTACCGTCCGCGATACCACGAACCCCAAGCAAACTTAATTGCTTTTGACATATTTAATATAGCAAATAATTGATTATTTGTCAATAACTATGTCTTTAATAGTATATATAAAAATAGATGAAATATACTTAATAATTAAAAAAAGGAGATAAAATAATATAATGAGCTCAGATAAATATAATATAAGATTATGTACTTCAAAGGATGTTAAAGGTATTTATAATATTCAAAATATCGTTATAGACAATTTTGAAACCGAAGAAAAAGGATATTTTTTACCATTTAAAGAAGAAAGTTATATGAGGATAGTTAATGATCCGATTAATGATGGTGAAATATATGGAGCGTTTTTAGATGATAAAATGGTTGCATGGATATTTTTATCGGTTTCAAATAGAATGAATGAAATAAAAAAACATATTCCAGATATTGAAGGTAAATGTGCCGATATTGGTGGGGTAATAGTTTTACCAAAATATAGAGGCAATGGATTGCAGAAAATATTAGTAAATTATTTAGAAGATAGAGCAAAGGAAAAAGGTATTACTAATGTTGTTGCAGAAGTAACTTTTGGCAATGAACATAGTTTAAATAATTTGAAAGATTTAGGCTATGAAATAAAAACTTGGTATCAAAAAGATGAAAATATAAAAAGACATATATTATTAAAAAGATTGGAGGACAAATAAATGGAAAATTATATAATTATACATGGTAGTTTTGGTTCTAAAGATGGCAATTGGTTTCCTTGGTTAAAAGAACAACTTGAAAATAATCATAAAAAAGTTGATGTTCCACAAATGCCTGTTGGTGTCGGTAATCAAAATTTTGAAAATTGGTCTAATGTTTTAAAACAATTAGTTGTTAACGACAATACAATTATAATTGCACATAGTATAGCACCAATATTTGTGTGTAAATATCTTATTACAAATAAAATTAAAGTTAAAAAATTAGTATTTGTATGTGGATTTAATAATTATCTAGGAATAGATCCTGATTTTGATTCAGTAAATGAACCTATGTTTATTGATAATTCTTCAGAAATTAAAAATTATTGTAAAGACATCATATGTTTTTATTCGAATAATGATCCTTATGTAAAATTTGAAGTTGAAAAAGAATTTGCAAATACCGTCTCAAATGAACAATATATTATAAAAAATGGTGGTCATATTAATGCTGAAAGTGGGTACACAGAATTTGAAGATATTTTGAAGGTTTTAAATATTCAAAGTATAAGATATGCAGTACGAGTTTTTGCATTTAAAGATAATAAAATTGCTTGTATAAAATACAAAAATATAAATAAAGATTATTTTGATATACCAGGAGGTAAAATTGAAAAAGGTGAAACTGAAATACAAACTTGTATAAGAGAATTTAAAGAAGAAACAGGAATGGATATTGATGATCTAAAATGTATCGGTAATATTGAGATTGTATATCCAAATAAAAGTAAAAAATTTATAATGAAGACTTATATTGCTAATAGAGTTAATGGTAATCCACAAGAATTTGACGATAATTATTCTTATTGGTTACCAATTAAGGAATTAACTGAAAATGAAAAAAGATTTGCTATTACACATCTTCTTGATGATGATATGATAAAGTATTTTGAATCAGAAAACTTAAATATTTTATTCACTTGCGATAATAATCATAACATAGTTGATATGAAAATAATATAAAAGATAAAGAATCAGGAGGTTTAAATGATTGAGAAAGATAATAAAAAAGAATATGAAAGTTTTAATTTATATTATATGAACCTAAATAAGGTTTATGAAATATCTATGATGATTAATAATGTTATTGTTTCATCTTGCGAAAAAGAAACTGGTAATATTATAGCTAATAAAAAATATAAAAAGTCTTCAATAGAAGGTCAAATTGATTCTAAATATTTAGCCAGTGTCAAATCGATTTTAGAAACTGGTAATTCAAAAGAAAAAGTATCATCTTCTAAGATGATTGAAAAACTAGACATAAAGACAACTAAATCAATTTTATTAAAAACAATAAAAAATAAAACAAAAGAAATAACTGATTTGGATAAGTGTAAAGAGGGCGAATTGGTTTTATTAAAAAATGTTAAATTGTCAATTTTGGATAAAAAGAATTTGAGACAGATGTTGTTATTAAAAAGAGATGCTTTAAAAGGGATACAAGTTGAAGGTATTGAAATTAATAATATTATAAGTTCAATGATAAAAGATTATTCATATATTTTATCTGGAAGTCTAAAAAGTGGTGAAAACAATCAACAATTTGTTATAAAAATACCATTTGAAATTGAAAATGAATTTGAAAATAATTATAGTGTAGATGATATAATTCTAGGAAATGTATCAGTTATTGGAATATATAAAAATAAAAATAATATTGAGGATATTGCAAATAATACACTAAATTATTTTTCTAATAATGATTTTGATAATCGTGATACAAAATTTTTCAAAAGTAGTAAACAAGATATTAAAAACAATAACGATTATGATGGTATTAAGGAAGCACATTATATAGATGTAATTGGAATTATTCAAGAAATAAAATTTAATGATTTAATTCCTGCAGGGTTTTGGAATAGAATAAAGTCATTTTTTAGGAGAAATAAAAATGAGAAATAAATTATATTATTATAGAAATAAAGATGAATTTAATAAGTTTTACAATGAATCTCAAAATAGAATTCTACCATTTGAGTTTGTTGAAACAAAAAAAATAATTGAAGATGAATCTGATAATATTATTGATATAACAAACATGGTTGCATATACCGACACAAATCAAGCAAATATATATTCAGCAATAATTAATTTAAAAGATCTAGATGATAGAAATCAAATAATAATTAATAAAGATTGGTATGAAAAAGCACTTTATTTTTTCCCTACTGTCTTTGATGAAGCGTTACCATTATTTGATATTGAAATAAGCAATGAAATTAGTTTAAAATCTTTTGAAAGAACGTTTTTCTACTATAATGATGTTCAATATGATGACTTATTACAATATGCACAACAAAATAAAATTATAGTAACAAATTTTGCTTTATTACAAAAATATACTAACTGTGATAACGAAATTTTATTAGACATAACCAGTACAATTGCAAGTATTAAAGGAAGCCCACAATTAATTTATCTATTAGAACAATATTTTGCATCATCAAAAGATAATATTAAAGTAATTATTAATTATAATAAATTAGATGAAGTAAAAGAAACTTTAAGACTTACATTTAAAAGTTATCAAAATATTTCTGAACTATATCATGAAATTACTAATATATCACCTGAATTTGAAAAAGAAGATAGCCCAATAAAGATTGTTGATTTAAATGAGAATGAAATAAATAATCTTTTTGATAACATAAATAATAAATTGATAGGTCATATGGATTTTAAGTCAAAATTAATTTCTCAATTGAAGAATTTTTTGGTTTTAAATAAAATTGGTGAGCGAAAGATTTTCTCTATTTTTTTATTAGGAAAACCAGGGCTTGGTAAAACGGAAATTGGTAAAATTATCAGTAAAACATTAAATCCTGATTCTAAAATAATAAAGATAAATTTTGGGAATTATTCAAGTCAAGATGCATTAAATAGTTTAATTGGTAGCCCAGCAGGATATATAGGATGTGAAGGTGGCGAATTAAGTAAAAAAGTTAATTCAAATAAAGTCGGAGTAATTATATGTGACGAATTTGAAAAAGCAGATTCAGAGATTAAAAATTTTTTTCTCGAATTGTTAGAAGATGGAAGATTTACTGATTCAATGAGTAGAGAATATGATATAAATGGATATATTATTGTTTTCACTTCAAATATACAAAATGAAAATGAGTTTAAAAATAAAATTTCCCCAGAATTCGAATCTAGAGTTAATTTAATTTGTGAATTTATGCCGTTGACTCTTGCTGAAAAGAAAGAATATGTTAATTTTCAAATAGGTTGTTGTATAGAAAAAATGAAAAAAGAAGGATTGAAAATAAAATTTAAGCCTGAAGATATCATCATATCTTATAATGATACTGACGATTTAAGAGAAATTAAAAATAGAATTTTAAATAAGATATCTGAATTTGTATAAAACATTTTAATGTTATATTTACTATGTATAGGGTTTGGGATTCGCCCACATATGAATTTCGTACGGGAGTACAAATTCAGTGCTTGCTGGACAAAAACATTACTCCCATTGACATTTTAAAAGCACAATCTATTAGTTAGAAAGTGCTTATTTTTTTATATTAATTTTTCAATTTTCAGTGGATTATCATTAACTATTTTAAGATTAAATTTGATTTTTAATATTCGCTTTATCTGTGGAATTAAACTATTAATATCACAACTAACATTAAAAATATCTATTGCAGAATTAATATGATTATATAATGAACAGTCAGATAGACAATCTCTACTATATCCATTTGCTAGATAAAATGCTATTGTATCAGGAATAACATAGTTAATCATATATTCATTATAGTTATCATAAAAAGGTAGAAGTAGTTCTTCAAATTCTTTATCAGTTATATCTTCTTTACCTTTTATCATAGTGATTCTCCATAGATAAGTTCTTTCAGAACGATTTCTTCAGCAATGTTCTTATAATTATTCATTTTTTGAACCCATAATAATTGATTTTCAAGTTTTAATTTTTCTGTAATGGAAGTATCAGATTTTATTAATTCATTAATTATATGATTAACTTTATTTTCAGCATTTATACTGACTAAAAAAAGATGCCCATTTAATTTATCCTTTATTAATAATTCCTGATATAATGCTTTTTTGTTATTCTTTAAATATTCTAATCTTAATAATCCATATTTATTTAATTGTTTATTTTCTTTTTCAGGCAATGCTATATCTGGTAAGTAATAATCTCCACATTTAGTATAAGTTATTTCCATAATAATTTTCCTTTCGTTTATAAGAAGAAAATAGGTAGCAGTATTATCATTTTTAGGTACCCAAATAGGTACTCAAACTATAAAATTAGGTAATATATTTTAATTTTTATTAATCTAAAATGATTTAAAATTGCTTAAAATATAAGGAAATAAAAAGCAATAATTAATTTTATATGTAATAAATTTTTGCCCCCTGAAGAGAGCGAAAGCTCGATGAAGTAAAGTAAATGTTGGAAAAATTTAAGAGAAAATACAAGTCATACAATTAATTTGTATTTTTTTTACATATTTTTACATTCTTTTTGACAAGAAATAATTTGTTCTATAATTATCTTTTAAACTAAA
>JAGBAW010000022.1 GCA_017938725.1 Bacilli bacterium
ATTCTTCGATAACTTTTTTCTTAAATTCGTTAGTATATTTATTATTTTTTCCCATAAAAATAACATCTCCTTTCTTTGAGATGTTATTTTACATTAAACTAGTCTTTTTTTAAAGTGTCCAAAAAGGGGTTCACTTCATTTCTACTTAGTTATATTTTTATAATAATTAAATCTTTCAATTGCTTCAGATTTTTGCTCTCCTAGTAATTTTTCTGCAAGTTTTTCGTTTACTGCCTTTATCATAGTAAATCTGTTTTCGCCATCTAAAAATTTTTCATATAAATCAAAATTTGGATCTTTAAAATCTAAATTGAATTCTTTAGTTTTGCCATTATATCTAAATATTGGAAAGTATCCACATTGTACTGCAAGTCTTTCTTCTTCAATTGATTTACTCATTCCTTTTTTTATACCATGATTAATACATGGAGCATAGGCAATTATAAGTGATGGTCCATCATGCTTGCTTGCTTCTTTTAATGCTTTTATAGTTTGATTCATATTAGCTCCTAAGCTAATCTGTGCAACATAAACATTTGGATAATTCATCATCATTTTAGCCAAATCCTTTTTAGACGATTTCTTGCCACTTGTTGCAAATTTTGCAACAGCACCCTTTTTTGTTGATTTACTTGCTTGACCACCCGTATTTGAATAAACTTCTGTATCAAGTACTAATATATTAACATTCTCACCAGATGCCATTACATGGTCAATCCCACTAAATCCAATGTCATAACTCCAGCCATCGCCACCAACTATCCATACGTCTTTAGAATGTATATAACCTTTGAGTGGTATTAATTCCTTAACTTCATCATAATTAATATTTTCCATTACTTCCTTTGTTATTTTTGGATTATCTTTATTAGAAAGCCATTTGTTGAACATTTCTATATTTTTAATACCTAGAACCTTAGTTAATTTATCTTTCATTATATTTGATATTTTTTCTTTCATGATATCTATAGTTATTCTCATACCAAGCCCATATTCTGCATTATCTTCAAATAATGAGTTGGACCAAGAGACATTGTATGGACTAGCCGGCATACTGCCACCATATATAGATGAACATCCAGTTGCATTTGCAATAATAATACCGTCACCAAATATTTGAGTAAGTATTTTTAAATATGGTGTTTCACCACATCCTGCACATGCACCAGAATACTTAAACAATGCTTCATTAAACGCAAGTCCTTTTATTGTACTATCTAAATATAATTTTTTATTAGTAACATTTTCTATTGAAGCATTAATCCTCTCAACTTCATTTTCTTTTTCCATAACTAATGCTTTTGCACCTAGTTTACCAGGGCAAGTATTTGCACACACCCCGCATCCTGTACAATTTTCATATTTTATCTCAAGTGCATATTTATATTCATCATTACCTAAGCATGGAATAACAATGACATTTTTATTTTTCTTTATTTCATCATCTGTCATTAATTTTGGTGTTATTACACCATGTGGACAAACGAGTGAGCATTGATTACACTGAATACAATTTTCCTTTATCCATCTTGGCAAGTTTTGAGCAATATTTCTTTTTTCAAATTTTGTAGTATCTACTTCAAATGTCCCATCTTTATGAGATAAAAAATCCTTAACAGTTAGTTCATTTCCCTTTAAATGGTTTATATAATCAAAAGTCCCATCTAAATTATCATTCTCTAGTTTTAGATTCTTCCATGATTTATCTATATCAACAATACATATATTATCTATTACGTTTTCTATAGCACTTATATTACTTTTAACTACTTCTTCTCCTTTTTTATAAAAATGTAATTTAATTGTATCTTTTACTTTTTCCATATAATCAGTATATGGTAATACTTTAGTTATATAGACAATAGCCGTTTCCATTATCGTACTTATTTTATTTGGAATGTTATTTTCATTTGCAATTTTATATGCATCTACTATATAAAACTTAATGTTTTTCTTTTCCAAGATACTTTTTATTTTATTTGGTAAGAAATTATATAAATCTTCTCCTTTTTTATCTGTCACTAATATAAATATTCCATTATTTCTGATATTATCTATCACATCATATTTATTTAAATATACATCCTTTGTACAAACTATGATATGTGGATTTTCTACATAATAAGGTTGTCTTATTGGAAACTTATCTATTCTTATATGGCTTTTAGTTACTCCCCCACTTTTTTTAGAATCATATTCAAAATATCCTTGTACAAATCCTTTAGTTTTTTCACCAATCATCTTAATTAAATCTTTGGAAGCCGATATCATTCCATCTGAACCATACCCATAAATGAGCATTTCTATATTTTTTTTATTATTTTTTATTTTTATAGGTTTTAAACTTTTATCTGTTACATCATCTATTATTCCTATAGTAAATGAATTTATCGGATTTTTACTATCTAAATTTTTAAATACAGCATATAAATCTTCTAAATTAGTATTTTTACTAGATAATCCATACCTTCCACCAATTATGAATGGTTTATTTTTCTTCGTATTTAATATATTTACCACATCTTGATATAATGGTTCACCTGCTGCACCAGGTTCTTTTGCTCTATCAAGTACGGCAATTTTACGAACTGTTTTAGGAAGTACATTCATAAAGTACTTTTCAGAAAATGGTCTAAATAAATGTACTTCAATTAATCCTACTTCTTCACCTTTTTCATTTAATATATCGACAAGTTCTTTTATTGAATCACATACTGATCCCATTGAAACTATTACCTTTTCTGCAGTTTCTGAACCATAGTAATTAAATGGTTTATAATCACATCCAAATTTTTTATTTATTTTCTCCATATAATTATTTACAATATCAGGCATCTCATCATAATATTTATTTCTAATCTCTATATTTTGAAAATATACATCATCATTTTGTGTTGTACCTCTTATCTTTTTATCATAAAGCATACTATTTTTTCTAAACTCTTCAATTTCTTTTTTTGGTATTAAATCTTTAATATCATCCTCATCTATTACTCTTATTTTATTAAGTTCATGACTTGTCCTAAATCCATCAAAGAAGTTAACAAAAGGTAATTTTCCCTTTATGCTTGATAAGTAAGATACTAATGTCATATACATAACATCTTGCACCGAAGATGATGCTAGAAAACAAAATCCTGTGCTTCTTGCAGCATATATATCTGAATGATCTCCAAATATACTTAGTGCATGAGTAGCGACCGTTCTTGATGCAACATTTATTACACAAGGAAGCATTTCACCTGCTATTTTATACATTGAAGGAATCATTAAAAGTAGCCCTTGGCTTGCAGTATATGTGCTTGCAAGTGTCCCTGTTTGAAGTGCTCCATGTACAAGTGCAATTGCCCCCGCCTCACTTTGCATTTCTACTAATTTTACTTTTGAGTTAAATAAATTTTTTCTTCCATTAGTACTCCATTCATCTATATATTCACTCATTGGTGAAGCTGGTGTAATTGGATATATACCAGAAACCTCTGTAAACATATATGATATATGAGCACATGCTTCATTTCCATCTAATACTTTATATTTTTTCATACTATCACAATCCTAACATAATAATTATATCATTAAAAAATAAGATTTTGTATATAAATCTTATTTAAATCTTATTTTATTTTTATTAATCTAAAAATGATTTTAAATACCGAAATAATACTCCTTATAAAGAATTTTATTAAATATATAATATGTAAAATAAAATACTTCAAATCTCTCACGATAGTTATAAATGCTCTTAAAAAATCGGCAATTATTTTAACCTCATTCTTTATTTGATATTTATTTGAGATTTTTATCACTTTACTTTTTACTTTATATTTTAAACTATGCCTATTAATATTATTATTTTCAATTATTCCATATTTAATATTAAACTCCTTACAGAACCAATCATACTCTAAATATAAACTATCAACATACGATTTATATATACTTATTGCCAATTTATGGTCAATATCTACTTTTGATGGCAATATGCTATCAAATATTTTCTCAAACTTATCTTTCATTATGTTTAATGTAAAACCTTTTAATATTCTATTTCTAGCATTACACTTTAATTTGTCTAAGTTATCTAAAACATCCTCTGTTGCACTTACATAATTTTCTAATTCTTCTTTCCCCTGCTCTTTAGTCATATTTTCATGAAATGGGACTATCCTTCCAACTGTATTATCTATTAACTCTGTTTGACCCCCAACACTTGTTGATACTATTGGAACACCCATAGCCAAAGATTCATATGAAGTTAATGCTAGTCCTTCCAATGATGAACAATTTATTGTTAAATCACTCATACCATATATTTCATGTGAGATATTACTATCTATCATTCCAAGCATAGAAATATTATTAGTAATTCCATATGATTTAATTCTTTTTTTAGTAACTTTAAATAATGGTCCATCTCCCGCAATTACAAAATGTAAATTATTTCTTTTTTTTAGTAATTTGTTTGCTATATCAACAAATAAATCAGGTCTTTTTTCTTCACTTAATCTTGCAATAAATGTTATAATTATAGAATTAATAGGTATATTATATTTTTTTCTTAAGGAAATTTTATCTATATTATCTGGATTAAATCTTTCATGATCAGTACCAATATATAACGTTTCAACTTTTTCTTTATCAAAGTCCCTCATCAATTGATTTTTTGTAAAATTATTACATGTATAAGTCATATCAATACACGAATCAAAATCTCTAGTATAACTACCAAATCCTCCTCTTGGATCTTTTAAATCCACGGAATGAACATAATCCATTATTACAATATTTTTATTTTTTGATTTAATAAATGGAAGCATTGCATACCCATATGTACTATTACTATTAAATACGATATCTACATTTCTTGACTTAATAATATAATCAACAAAGACTATATAATCTTTTCTATCTATAAATGTAGACATATCATAGCACTCATTTGAATACTCATAAAATTCTTGTCTTAACTCATTTTCTTTTGGAAGTGTTGTAAGTACTATGATATTATACTTGTGCTTATTTAAACGTTTAATTAACTCAAGATTAAACACATCTGCACCACCTATGGTCATCCATGGGAAAATAAACATTATAGTCTTTTTTGATTCTTTTTTATACATTGGAAGTACCATGTTATAATCAAAATTTACATCTATAAATGCGTCTCCTGATCTGGGAAATTGAATTATATAGACATCATCCTTTATACTTGATGCTGTTTCATCTATATACTTCATTGCTTGTTTATGATTATCTTTAGCTCTTGAAAATTCACCTGTATTACTTATCCTATACCAAAATAATGGGGCATTTATTTTTATTGGTTTCTTACCCTTGGCAAGTAATTTAAGCCATAAATTCCAATCCTCATACATACCCTTTTCTTTCAAACCAAAACATCCGACTTCTAAAAGATCGTCTTTTCTAACCATACTGCTAATACATATTACATTCTCTTCCTTTTCTCTATCTACAGTTAGATATTGATCCCAAACATATTCGTTATCTCCGAAATTCGTCATCGATGTATAGGCAAAACTTGCATCAGGATGGGTTTCCAAAGCCCAATACAAACATTCAAGCATATTATTCTCCATCATATCATCACAATCTAGGAAAAATATATATTTACTTGAGTTATTTGCTTTACTTATTCCATAGTCTCTAGCAACTGAAGGTCCACCATTTTCTTTATGAAATATTTTTATTCTACTATCTAATTTTTCTAATTCTTCCAATTTTTTTAGTGATTCTTTATCTTTTGAACCATCATCCACTATAATCCATTCGAAAAATGGATATGTTTGACTGAAAACAGTATTCGCTGTTTCCATTAGCGTTTTTCCACCATTATAAAATGGGGTTATTATTGATATTGTTGCCTTTTCTTTTTTTACTAACTTAGCTGTTTCTTTTACTTTTCTTCCTGGTATTAATTTATAATTTATCATTTATTTCTCCTTTTTAAATATTCATCTATTTTATCAAATGCACCCGTTGTATTATCATCATGATTTATAATTTTAAAATCTTCCAATGAAGCATTTACATTTTTTAAATTTTTTACAAAAAATCTATCAAAATTATATCCCATATCTTTTAAATAATTACTTGTTTTATCACCATATGATATTGGTAATATTTTTTGTCTATTTAATATTCCCATTATTATAGAATGAAATCTTGATCCTATAAGATAACTATTCTTTGAAAAATGTTTATAAAAGTAATCAATATCACCATTATACTTTATAATATTAATACTTTTTATTTCATCATCTGTTAATTTATCCAATAATTTTAAAGATATATTATAATCATTATCATTATAGCAGAATACATAAATATTAATTGAATAATTAATATTTATAAATTTTCTAATCAGCTGCGCATGAAAATTTAAATATCCATCTTCATACTCCTTATTAACACTAATTAATGATACTGCTACACTCCTTTTTTTACGGCCTTTATAACTCTTTTTGTATGATAATACAATATCGTCCGCATACCTTACACTTTTAACTTTCTTAAACATATCATATGAGTATTTATCTCTAAAACAAACGTCATCGAAATTTTTAAACCATTTTTTTAAATAATTAATATACTCTTTATCACCTGGTCCAAAGTTACACCCCACTATAAATGATGGTTTATTTCCTAATATATTCTTTATTTCATATCTATCATCCCTTTTCCAATTTTGATTTTGAATAAATATAGAACCGCCAATATTTATATAAAAATCTACTTGTTTTGCTCTTTGTAATATACTGGGAAATAAATTTATTGGAATATTCTCATCCGTTATATCCTTTCTGATTCTTATATATTCATCTTCATTATCATAGAATTTAACATTTTTGTATTTTGAATATATATTTTTATACTTTTTTAGTAATACACTTGGCGGATAAAAATAAAAATCTACTTGCTTATATCTTTTAAATAATATATCGAAAAATAAATCATCCCCATAATTCATATTTATATAACCTATTACCAAACAACTCTTTCTCCTCATAATATCACCTATATTACTAAATCATTCTTTCATAATTATAGCTTTCTTTATAAATTTTAAAATATTCTTTTATTTTAGATACACTTTTCATTCGATATAGGCTCCACCTTAGTATTTTATATAAATTTCTCTTTGTCGGTTTAGAGCCTCTTATATAATAAATTATTGTAATATCACATTGATTTATAAACCACTTATATAAATCTTTGCTTTTGAATTTTTCATTAGTATTTGCTAACTTATAAAGCTTATACTTTTCATCTAAATTATCAATTATAAAATCAACACTCATATTAAATGAAATATTTTCACCATGCACTAAATACTCCGCTGATGGCTCATTTATAAACCCCATATCCCCAAATAATAGTGCCCTTAAAAATATCGTGGTATCATTTAATATCTTCATACTCTTATAATTTGAATATTCTAATGCCTCAATTTTAAATATAGTAACACTTATAATTGGTTTTATATAGTCAGAATTTCCAAAATTTATAAAAAACTCAATATTATCAACAATATTACCATAAGAAAACTCGATTTTTTTCTTTGTATTATCAATTACGTTATGTACAAGATGCGATGCTGAGACCATAGATAAATCACTATATATGCTAAATAGCTCTAGTGCTTCTTTAAAGTAATCATTATTTATAAATAAATCATCATCATCTAAAAATACTACAAACTCCCCTTTAGCGTAATTTTCTAAAGCATATTTTCTATTTATACCAGGTCCCTTATTTATTTCGTTTCTATATATTTTAATATTATCTTCTTTATAATAATTTTTTATATATTCAAAAGTCCCATCTGTGGAACAATCATCTATTATAATTATTTCATAATTCTTATATGTTTGATTTAATACACTACCAATTGCCTCTTTTAAATAGTTTTTTCTATTAAATGTGGTAATTATTATTGATATTAGTTGGTTAACATTGTCCATATAATTTTACACTCCTACTTTTTAATTATAACAAAAATTAAAAATCATTACAATTTTATATAGAAAAAAGTTATTAATATAATAATAACTTTTTAAAATTCCTCAACAAAACCCTTTTCTAGTTTTCTAAATACTAAGTTACCTAACACTAACATAATTATTCCTATTACTCCCCATATTAGTAACATATTCATATCGGGAATAGTATGGTTATAAAAAATTGCCCTATAAGCTTCTATTATTTGGGCCATTGGATTAACTTTTAATGCCCATTGAAATTTAGCTGGCAACATATCAGCTTTATATACAATTGGAGTTAAATAAAATGCTAGCATTATAATAATACTTACAAAGTGATCTACATCTCTAATATAAACATTTATTGCAGATAATACATATACAATAGCTAATGTTATAATATATTGAAGCAAAACTATGACTGGAAATAATAAACAATGTATTGAAAATCCTACCCCACTAAATAATATAAATACAAACATTATTATACATGTTATTAAAAAATTTACAAGCGCACTAGTAACAATGGAAATTGGAATTATTACTCTTGGAAAATACACTTTTTTAAGTATTCCACCTTCTGCAACCACACTACCTGTTCCTGTTTGTACAGCAGTCGTAAAAAAAGTCCATGGAACAAGGGCAATCATCATAAATATTGGGTAATGATCTACTTTCACCCTTAATATATATGGAAATACAATTGAATAGACTAAAAGCATAAGAAGTGGATTTAAAAATGTCCAGACTACACCTAACCAAGATCCTTTATATTTACCTCTAATTTCTTTTTTTATGTTATTTTTAAGTAATTCTCTATAATTATATAATTCTTTAAACATTTTCATAATTATTAACCACACACCTTTATATATTCATCAAGTACATCTTTTGTATTTCCATCCATACGTATTTCACCCTTATATAACCAAATGCTTCTATCGCAGAATTTTCTAATTGAATCTAAACTATGGGATACTATTACTATTGTCTTGCCTGATTTTTTTAATTCCATTAATTTATCAAAACATTTATCCTGAAAATGCTTATCACCTACAGATAATATTTCATCAATTAATAGTATATCCGCATCAACATTTATCGCGATTGAAAATGCGAGTCTCATATACATTCCTGATGAATATGTTCTAACTGGATTATCTATAAATTCTCCTAATTCAGAAAATTCAATTATTTGATCTAATCTATCATCTATTTGTTTTTTTGTTAAACCGAATATAGAAGCATTAAAATAAATATTCTCTCTTCCTGAAAAATCCATATGGAATCCCGCACCCAATTCTAATAAAGAAGTAAGCTTGCCATCAATCTTAATTGTTCCTTCATTTGGATAAATTATCTTAGTCATTAATTTTAATAATGTACTTTTACCACTACCATTAGTTCCAATTAATGCAACACTTTCCCCATCATATATTTTTATATTAATATCTTTTAAAACATTAAGCATTTCTGTACTATTACTATTTTTCTTATTAAAAAATAATAATTTTTCTTTTAACGTACTGGCTTTATCATAATATAACTTAAAATTTTTACTAACATGCTTTACTTCTATTGATACTTTATCTTGCACAATACTACCTCCATCTTCTATATTTATAAGTATAACATATTATTGTAAACTCTTCAATAATATAAAATACTACTGCATATATGCTAATAATTTTTGTGTTACCTTCATATAGCCTAACGTAGATAAATGAAGTCCATCTTTAGTATATTTTTCCACTAAATCACCCTTACTATCGCTTAGTATTTTATACATATCTATATAAATTACATTATTAATCTTGCAAAATTCCTTGATTTCTTTGTTTACCCTATTTATTTCCTCATTATTTCTATCTTCTGTAGCATTTCCTTCTAAATTTTTATTGACTGGATAAATTGATTGAAAATATATCTCTGTATCTGGAACATTCACCTGAATTTCTCCTATTATTCTTTTTATATTATTTATTACGATATCTTCATCATTTTCTTTATATTTTAAATCATTTGTTCCAATTAATATAAATACTTTAGTTGGATTATATTTATAAACCATTTCATACATTCTATCTAATATATCTTTTGTTTCATATCCCGCAACACCGCTATTTATTATAGGAATATCTTTACCATACATATCCTCTATTGGATACCACTCAGTAATTGAATCACCTAAAAAAACAAATTTATCTTTTTTATTTGCTCTTACATCCCATGTACAGGTAGTATTTTTAGTTACATATTTTATTTTTGTACCCTTTTCATTATTTAATTTATTAAACATATTTATTAATAGTATTAAATTTATAATAGATATTGTTATAATTAAAAGTCTTATTATTTTTATTTTATTCATTACGTTCACTCCTAGTATATTATAAACAATGATAAGCTTATATACAATATATATTAAAAACTTTATATATTCGTAATTTTTAATCTTATCAAAATATTTTTAATCAATTTACTTATATTTTTTCTAATCAATTCAATTATTACACATAATAACACCAATATTGCTGAATATACTAAAATTTTTACTAATATAATTTTATCATATACCATTTCTCCGGTATCAACTTTCAAAAATTTATATAATTCTTTTACCATATTAGGGTTTTCTGTTATTACATATACTGCAAATATTCCACTTGATATTTTATTTATTACTCTAATTTTTATATTTAACGTTTCAAACATTAAAAAATAACTTATACTTTGAACAATTAGTATAGGGTTTTGATAATAATATAAATTCCTTAGAATTGCATCTGCAACATATACAATAAATTCATTTGTTGTAATTGTTAATATATTATTACAAAACTGAAGTATTAAAAAATTAAAAGATCCTAAAAATACAAATATTGATGCAAATATAATAAATTTCTTTTTATTTGAATAATTTAAGAAATGTGTATTCAAACTTATCGGATACTTTCTTAAATAAGAACCAAATATATATAAAAATATGAATTGAATTAAAGTAAAACCGGTATTTGAAAAAGTATTTTGATTAGTAATAGTTGGAACAATAGAAAACATTAGGAATAGTAATATCAACAATTTTCTATGTTCTTTTTGATCTAAATTTTTTATTAGGATATTTATATATGGACTTATTAAATACAATGCCATATATACCTTAAAATACCATAAATTATTAAATTCAAGTGGTGAGATTATCTTAATTATATTAACTAAGCTAAATTCATGCAATTGGGTTAATCCAAATATTAATGCTAATACTATTTCATAAATCCATACCATAAATACTAAGTGAAAAAACTTTTTACTAGAGAATTTTTTGTTATATTGAAAATACCCTGATAATAAAACAAACGAGTTAACATGCACTATAATTATCATACTAATAAATTCTAGTACTATATGTAATATTCCCGTAGTATGGTTTAATAAATTACCCCCTGTTGATATTATCATATGAAAGAATACTATAAAAAACATAGATATTATTCGCATAAGTTCAAAATTTGACAATCTAACTTCTTTTTTCATATTATTACTTATCCCCCTAAAAATATTAATATATTAATTATTTTATTATGCTCAATTTAAATTTTACATTATTTGTACATATTTGTCCATAAAAAAGGGAATTATTAATTTCCTTTTTTACTGTCAATATTTAAACATATATGCATCATTATCTAATGATTCATCATTTACCAATTTATAATTATTTATACCTAGATCATCAAGGTTATATAAAACACCTTGTATACCTGAATGGGATAATTTGATTTCAACTTCATCTTTGTTTTTTGTGTATTCAACAAAAGCGTCCAAATGATAATTTATATATTCATTACTACTTTTGCAAGACAAAATTTGTGAATAAATTAACATCGATGTATTTATAACTATTATAGTATACATAACAATGCCTAAATAGTTCATGAAGTTCTTTTTTCTCATATTTTCTTTAAATATGAACAACAAAATAAAGATTGGAATTATATAGAAATATGGAATATATCTTGCCCAGTAATTACCATCAATTAAGAATAATAATGCACAGATTGTTACTAACATTATAAATGATAAAATTAAGTTTTCTATTTTTTTATTTTTTATAAATTTAGTCAATAGATAGATACCCAAAATAATACTTAGTATAAATACTCCACTAAATAATGGCCCAAAGCCCGCCATTCTTATATCTGGTATAGAATAATTTAGAATTTCCGTTTTTGTAAAAGTAAATGGAATTTTTAATTCAGGTTGTATATTCGCATCTGAATATGTTGGAGACACATTTTGACCTTTTGCGAATATACTTGTTAAAAAAATAGTAAATCTATTTTTATCAGACAAAGAAGATGGAATTTCCATCATAACCATATTTTGAACATGCCCTTTACCATATAAAGGATAAAAAGGGTGACCATGATCTATAATATTTCTTGTATATGAAGATGCCCCAACTATAATTACAGATACAAACAGAACAATAATATAAAATATAGTCTGGACTTTAAATACTTTTTTAAACTCTATTTTATCTTTTCTATATAACTTTATTAAATTAAATAAATACATTACAAAACAAAATACACCTGCAAATCCTAAACCCGTAAACTTAGAATTAATACACCATAAAATTGAAAGTGACAATATTAAATATATTTCTTTTTTATCCTCTATGTTTTTAAATTTACTTAAAAGTATTGTACAAATAATTATTAAGAAAATACTTAATGTTAGAACACCATCTACATAATAATTAACCACTTGAACGATAGTTATTGGGTTTATTGATAATATTAATGATATTAAAAAGCTTTTAAAAATGCTTAATCTCATTTTGACAAATAAACTAAGGGCAATACCAAAAGCAATATATATCCATAATAATGTATATACTTTTCCACTCTCAATATTATTTGTAAATGAATAAACGACCGCACCGAAAATTTCTGTTCCTTTTGCATAATGATCAATCCATTTTGTATTAACATTATCATCTAATATGTCAAATTTATTGCCCTGTTTTTTATTAAAATCTTCACTATCTTGATATACTGGATTCCATCCATTTTTCATACATCCAACAGCAAGTTTATGATAAGTATTACCATCCGATGTTGAATCATATATATTTCCTATAAATATAGTAAAAATTGTAAATACAATAATAGAAATAACCATAACATTTAAAGCTTTTTTCTTTCCATCTTTTTTATAAAATAGGTAATATATTATTAGTGTTAGAAAAAACATTATTGGAAGATGAAATCTAGTAATAGTTATATTAAAAACAAAAAGAATATTTGTGATAATTAAAGTTAATCCCAACATCATTAATAAAAAAATTGACGATTTACTTAAATAATATAATATTTTTTTCATTTCTACACCTCTTATTCACTTCTTATAGATTTTATATTTAGAATTTTTGCCATTGCTGTATTAGGCCAACCATTTGCATCTTTTGATACATCGATTAAATCATATTTAGGACTTCGTTTATTAGATGTATCATAATATTGAACAACAATATCAATATTACCTTCATTTCTTTGTTGTTCTATATAGCTTAGCCTATCTCTTATAACTATCCTATATTGGTTAATATCCTTTGCTAAAATTAAATAATCATTAATAAATGTTAATGAAAATATAATTGTTAAGGTACAACATATATATCTTATTAATCTATATTTTTCTAATAAAATAAATAATAAATCAATTACTGAAATAATACAGAATATTATTGATCCAAAATATGCACGTTCTGGAAACGTTCGTGACATCCCCATTGCATATACTACTAAAATGGATGCAACTATAAAAATTTGAAAATCATAATTTATTATCTTTATCTTTTTATACTTTATAATAGTAAATATAATTATTACAATAAATATTAAGGGCATCACATGTTCAAAAAATCCTATTGTACAATTAAATATTCTTGATGAATATTTTAACATAAACGATGTGTTTTCGGTAATTTGACTACTTCTAACAAAGTTCCCAGGTGCTAGTATCAACGTTATGAATCCACATATTGAACCTAAAAGTCCTGTAATCTGATACTTTAATATTTTTTCATTTTTTCGTTTTTTTGCTATTAAAGTCAAAATTATTATTACAATCAGACCAAAAGAGGTATTCTCGTTAGTCCATCCAGCCAAAATACCAATTATAAATAAAAGTATAGCATAAAATATATTATTATTTACCCTCTCTTTTCTTATTATATATAAGAAGGAAAGTATAAGTGTACTCATCCATAAATAATTACATGATCCAACTAGCCATATACATGTTTGCCCAAAAACTGGCATAAAAATCCAAATCAATAAATGTATAATAACTATAAGCATCGGTTTTTCTTTTTCATAATTAATTGTTGAATGTTTATATATAAAATAAATCAATGCACAATACATAAATGAATTAAACAAATTAAATATTATTTTATTTTTAAAAAATAAGAATATTTGTGCAATTGTATGTGCAACACTTCTACCTCCCCAATTAATGTAATGACTTATTTGGTTATTTATAATATCTATTAATCCAGTTATTTCACTATCACCACTCATTAAAGAATATGAATAGTCATCTGCAATTAGTGGTGTTAAGCTATTTAAAATGAACATCATTAAAAATATTACTAATAAAATTATTTTAATTATTTGTTTATCATTTATTCTATTTATATATCCCATAATTCTTCCTATTCTATAATAAAATTCTCATGTTAAAATTCTATTTTTTCTGATTTGTTTCTTTAACTATATATATAGGTCTTCTTTTTGTTTCTAGATACGTCTTTGATAAGTAAGCCCCTATGATTCCTATACAAAATAGTTGTATTCCGCTTAAGAAAAACATAATACAAACAAGTGATGGCCACCCCTGAGCAGAATCACCGAAACATAAAGTTTTTATAATTATTACTATTATCGCTATAAATGATCCAAGACAGAATATTATCCCTAAAAATGCTGATATTGTAAGTGGTACTGTTGAAAATGACATTATTGCTTCAAAAGCATATCCAAATAATTTTGTAATACTCCAC
>JAGBAW010000023.1 GCA_017938725.1 Bacilli bacterium
TAAAACCTTTTAAGCTTAGAGCTTATATTAAAGGTCTGTTTATTTTGTGTTAAATTAATTATATAACAGTTTTAAATTTTTGAGTGTTTTCTCTTTTTTTTATATAATTTTACATTTTCCCACATCTAGTTTACTACATCTTGTTTTATAAATTATTTGACAAATAATAAGAGATATGTTATTATAATGCACGTTAATTTCAAAGAGGGGGAATTATATATGGTAGTAACAAAATTTGAAGATATAGAAAAAGGATTTAATGAGATAGTAGAGCAATATAAAAAGGCAAAACAAGATGATAATAAATCTCTATTAAGTGAATTAGAAAAAAAATACGAAAAACAAAGAAGATTGTTATATAGTAATGAGTACTATTTTGCTAATTTAACAAGAAGAAAGGCTAGAAAATATAGTAAAAAGGTTCAAAAAGAATTATTATATCAAAAGAAAAATTACAAAGATAATATATTATATATTGATATGATTGAGGCATCAGATTCAATAGAATCTTATATAGGAAATCAGTCAATATATATGGAAAATGTTAAAAAAGACACTAACAAAAAGAGAAATTTTGTAAAAAGGCATTTTAATAAATTCGTATTAGGAGCTGGAATTATTTTGAGTTTAACGGCTGGATTAATTGGCCTTGGATCATGTAATAAAAGGGACAAATCCAACAAAAATCAAACTAGAACAGAAAGTACTACTAATGATATAATTGATGATACTAAAAATATTATTAATAATATACCACAATATTTTCAAATGCCCAATGAAGGGGAAAATAATAAAAATGAAGAAGATAATAAAATTAATCAAGTAACTAAAACAGAATCTAGTAAAGATAATAATTTAAATAAAGAATCAAGTATATCCTCTAAACCAGAGGTTACAATAATACCATTAAATCCAGGTGTAAGTAATTCAGATGGTAATACAACGACTATAGTACAAGATGAATCTTTAAAAGAACCAACTGCAGTAACTTATGAACCTTTATATTCGAATATAGGATATTTTAGCGATGTAGAATTTGGACCATCAATAATTATAAAAGAGGAACATGAATTTTTAGATAATCCGAGTATAATAGATGAAAATGCAAATTCGTCAAATTCTAAAGATGATATTATAATAAATGAAGAAAAACCAGGTGAAACAGATACTAATGTTCCTATAGAAGAGGATGATTCAACACAGGAAGATAAAAAGGAAGATTCAACAGATAAAGATAGTATGCAAATTCCAGAAAAAGAACAAGAAACAATTATAGAAAAAGAAGAACAAACAGATATAGATAATCCAACTAAAATAGAAGATGATACTATAATTGAAGAGGATAAAAAGGAAGATTCAACAGATAAAGATAATATGCAAATTCCAGAAAAAGAACAAGAGACAATTATAGAAAAGGAAGAACAAACAGATATAGATAATCCAACTGAAATAGAAGATAATTTGGCAACTCCTACAGATGCCTATAAATCTGATTTGTCAAAGGAAGAACTTCAATCTTTACGTGAGATACTATATGAGGTTAATAATCCAACTGAAATAGGTAGAAGTTATACATTAAGTATATAATATAAGGGGGAATGAAATATGAAAAAGATAATAAATAGAAGATTTAATCCAAAAAGCCTATTAATGGGGCTTGGACTAGTAAGTACTCTTATAGCATTTACAGGTTGTGATAATAAAAAAGAAGATAAGTCTATACCTTCATCAAAAGAAATTACAACAGAGGTAACAACACAAGGGTTAGAAAATCAAGAAACAACAAAGCAAGATATAGATAATTATGAACAATTAGCAATTGAATCATACAATAAATATAGGGAATTTTATGATAGTTTTGAGGATTTTATTGTAAATCCAGAAAAAGTAAAAAATATGATTAAAGTAATAAATAGTGATATGGATGGTTTGACAGAGGATGATTTAGCAGATTCAATAAATTTAATAAATGAAATATTATTATCTGAGGATTTATGTCAAAAAATTGATAATATAGATCTTGGGATAGAAGATAATACTATAGTTCCATCACACCCTATTTTGTCAACTTATATAAGTGATGGTGATATAAAATCAGATTTAGAGGGATATGAAAGTATAAGGGATTCAATTATAACCTCAGCAAATAATAATTCTTTAACAGAAAATGATAAAATAATGTTATCAAATGCAATTATAGAAATGGAACAAAGCTATAATAAACATCAAGGTAACATGAATAGTACACTAGCAAATGAAGGAAATAAGTATATTCAAAATGCTTGGAAAGAAAATTTAGTAGTACTCGCAGCTAAAGTTACGGGTAAAACTGAAATAATAGATGAAAATGGTGAAGTATATCCAATTAATACAACTGATGAAGAAACCATGGTCATAATAGAATATAATAGACTTACTAATGGAGGAGAACAAATACCTGATGATTTATCACTTGAATATGCCAATATAAAAATGAGACAAATAATTGATAAATATGATGCGGGTATGTGTGCACAAGAAGAGGAATTATATAGGATGATAAAAAATAAAAAATTAGAGGAACCAAGCCCTGTTTCAATGAAGGAGCAAATTAGTTCATTAGAAATGGTAAAAAAAACATTACAAGAATATTATGCTTGTGAGAATACCAAGATTAATAGTTTACATTTATAAATATAATACTCCAAAAAATGGAGTATTTTTATTTTAGATAAAATATGATAAAATAAATATTATAAACATATATTAATATATAAGTGCTAGGAGGAAGTTATGAAGTTACTTAAAATATGTGGTGGAAGAACCCTAGGTGGGACTGTAAGAATTAGTGGGGCAAAAAATAGTGCAGTTGCACTTATTCCAGCTGCAATTCTTTGTGATGAAAATGTTAAATTATTAAATGTTCCAAACATATCTGATATAGATAATTTAGCTATAATATTAAGATATCTAAATGCAAAGGTAGAAAAAATATCACAGGATAGTTTATATATAGCTTCATGTAATATAGAAAACAAAGAAATAACTGAAGATATGACTAGAAAACTAAGGGCTTCATATTATTTTATGGGTGCATTACTCGGAAAATATAAGAAAGCAGTGGTATCATTTCCTGGGGGCTGTACAATAGGATCAAGACCAATAGACTTACATTTAAAAGGTTTTGAGGCTCTTGGTGCAAATGTAGAATATGACGGTAATAAAGTAATTATTACAGCGGAAGAACTTAATGGAAATAATATATATCTTGATATAGCAAGTGTAGGTGCAACTGTAAATATAATGCTTGCAGCAGTAAAAGCAAAAGGTACAACAATTATAGAGAATGCAGCAAGAGAACCAGAAATAGTAAATATAGCAATGTTTCTTAATTCTATGGGTGCTAAAATAACTGGAGCGGGAACTAATACAATAAAGATTAAAGGGGTTAATTATTTAAAGAAATGTACCCATGAAGTAATACCAGATAGAATAGAAGCAGCAACATACATAATGATAGGTGCAGCTTTATGTGATAATTTAGTTGTGGAAAATATCATACCTGAGCATATGGAAGCACTAATAAGAAAATTAAAAGAGATGGGTGTAAATATAGAAGTAACAGATGATAAAGTATATGTTAATAATAAGAATAAACTAAAAGCGGTTAAGGTAAGAACATTAGTATATCCGGGTTTCCCAACAGATATGCAGCAAATAATGGCTACCTTAATGACACAGGCAAAAGGTGTATCCGAAATAGAAGAAACAATATTTGAAAATAGATTTCAAAATTTATATGAATTACAAAAGATGGGTGCAAAAGTAAAAATTGTTGGCAACAAGGGATATATAACAGGTCCAACAAAATTAAAATCAGATAATATAACTGCAACAGATTTAAGGGCAGGTGCTTCTCTTGTATTAGCAGCCCTAATAGCAGATGGTGAAA
The DNA here is from genome assembly GCA_017938725.1 of Bacilli bacterium. Taxonomy (GTDB): domain Bacteria; phylum Bacillota_I; class Bacilli_A; order RF39; family UBA660; genus CAG-433. The sequence continues at coordinate 3,932 of JAGBAW010000023.1, forward strand.
CAACAATAAATAATGCAGATTATATTTTAAGAGGATATGAAAACATGCAAGAAAAACTTACTCGTTTAGGTGCTAAAATAGAGCTTATTCAAATATAATTTATTAGTATATTAAAAGGGCGGGTACGAATGAAGATGAAAATATTTTTAGTTTTAACCTTTTTTTCTATTTTAGTGTTTATTTCTTATATTCAAGGTAATAAAAAGGAAATTAATTATACAATTTTAGGTGATAAAGACTTATTTTCGAATAATATTATATCTAAAAACTTTTCTGATTTAATATATGATGAATTGAAAGAATTAAATGATTTTGGATTTTATAGTAAAGATTTTATAAACAAAGATATTAGAATTATTGATTTAATTAATGATATAAATAATAACATTGAAATTGACGATATTTCAGTACAGAATATACTTAAAAGAACTAATTTACTTATTTTAAATATTGGTAATAATGAGATCAATTATAAACTTTCAAAAATAGATCCAAATGAAAATAATGATAATATCATATATTCTTATATTGACGAAGTATTAATAGACTTGGAAGAATTAATTAAAATTATAAAAAAGTATAATGATGGTAATATTATATTTCTAGGTTATTACAATGATACAAATAATTTAGATAACAATAAATATTATTCATATATAAATTCAAAAGCCCAACTAATAATGAAAGAATATAATATAGATTTTGTTAATTTGTTTAATATATTAAATAAGAATGAGGATTATTTAACTAAAAAGACACCAATATATATAACAAATGATGGGAATTTGGCTATATATAATAAAATATATAATAAAATTGATGAATTATACTTGCATAAAAAACTTTAACTTGTTATAATATAAAAGATTTTAGTAATTCTATGACTAAAAAGTTAGTTATGGCGGAAGGAGAAATAAAAATGGCAAAACAAGGAAATGTTCAATATATTGATTCTACAGTAACATGTGCTTGTGGTGAAACTTTTACTATTAAATCAACAAAACCTGAAATAAAAGTAGAAGTATGTTCAAAATGTCATCCATTTTACACAGGAAAGCAAAGTAGAGCTTCCAAAGCGGGTAATGTAGAAAAATTTAATGCTAAATATGGATTTAATCAAAAAGAAGAACAAAAATAATTAGACGTTTGTCTAATTTTTTCATTTTATGGTATACTAATTATAGTAGGTGATAAAATGAAAATAGGTATAGTATCAGATCATAATGGATATGAATTAAAAGGTAAAATAATAAAAGAATTTAAAAGTATAGAGTTTATAGATTTAGGGACAAATTCAAAAGAAAGTGTAGATTATCCAGATTATGCATTTAAATTAGGTAAGGCAATAAATAATAAAGATGTAGAGTTAGGTATAGCCATATGTGGTTCTGGTATAGGTATGAGTATTGCATGTAATAAAGTTAAGGGAATTAGGTGTGCAAGAGTAACAACAATTAAAGATGTAAAGGTAACTAAAAATGATAATAATCCAAATATAATAGCTCTTTCATCAGATATTAACTTTTTCAAGGTAAAGAGAATGATAGAAGAATTTTTAAATACACCTTTTTCAAACGATGAAAGACATAATAGAAGAATTAATAAAATTAGTGAATATGAATTAACCAATTAACATATAATTTACTGGTGAAGCTTATGAAAAAAATATTAGTAGTATTGGTGAGTATGATTACTGTACCTCTTATAATTACTAATTTTTTTTATGACTATAAAATAAAAAAAATAGAAACCGGTTTTAACTCAAATAAAAGTGTACAAACTATTAGAGTATTACAAGAAGATAATAGTATTCAAACACTAAATTTAGAAGAGTATTTAATAGGCGTTGTATCATCGGAAGTTCCCGTATATTTTGAAGAAGAAGCAATAAAAGCGCAAGCAGTCGCAGCAAGAACATATGCATTAAAACAAATTGAAAATAGAAAAAATGAAACATATGATGTTACGGATAATACATCATCACAAGTATATCAGACTGATTCTGAACTTCGTATAAAATGGAAGGAAAATTATGATACATATATAAATAAGATCAAAAAATGTGTAAAAGATACAGAAGGAGAGTATGTATCATATAATGATGAAGTAATATATGCATTCTTCTTTTCAACAAGCAATGGAAAAACAGAGGATAACAAAAATGTATTTGGTAAAGATTTACCATATCTAAGAGTGGTGGATAGCAGTTTCGATGAAAGCGAAACATCATCTTTTACTTCATCAAAGTCTTTTACTATGTTAGAGTTTTATAATAAATTAGGATTAAGTTATAATGAAAACTTAAATATAACAGATGAAGTAAGAACAGAGTCTGGAAGAGTATCTAATATAAAAATAAATGGGACCAAATTTACAGGAAGAAATTTTCAAAGTAAACTTTCATTAAGATCTAACGATTTTAGTATAAAGAAAGAAGGTAATAATGTAATAATTACAACAAAGGGATTCGGTCATGGTGTTGGAATGAGTCAATATGGTGCAAATGCACTCGCGAAACAAAATAAAACATATGAAGATATTCTAAAATACTATTATCAAGGAACAAAAATAGAAAAATTATAAAATAAATGTATAAAAACCAAAAAATTCACCAAACTTAAAATGAGGTGAAAAATTATGGAAAAAAAGAAATTAAAACCATTTGTTATGCCAATGGTATATGGTATAGCATTCGCAGCGCTTTTAATGTCACTTGTTATGCTAGATAATTTACAAAATAAAACGGTAATGGGTGATGATAGTAATTATCAGTACGTAAATAATAGTATTATTACAAGCAACATACCCGTAGTAGCAGAAGAATCATCAGTTATTAAACCATATACATCCGATAAAGTAGAAATATTAAAAAAATTCTATGATTCAAAATCATCTGATGAAGAAAAACAAAATGCAATTATTTATTATAATGATACATATATGCAAAACTCAGGTATCTTATATAAATCATCAGAAAGTTTCGATATAATTACAATATTGGATGGTACAGTAATTGATGTTAAAAAAGATGAAATATTAGGAAATATAGTAGAGGTAAAGCATTCTAATAATTTAATAAGTACATACGAAGGTCTATCGAGTGTAAATGTAAAGAAAGATCAATTATTAAAACAAGGGGATATAATTGGTAAAAGTGGTAAACTAGAACTTGGTGAGAATATAGAAAATGGATTATTATTTGAACTTATTAACGATGGTAAATATGTTAATCCATTAGATTACTTTGATAAAAAAATAAGTGAGATATAAAATTATCATAAAAAAATAATATAATTATATATTTTATTATAGAGGTGTTAACTTTGAATAATAAAATATATAAAAGAATACAAAATGAAATAGATTATATATTAAATAAAAATATGACAATAAGAGAAATTGCTAAAAAAATGAATGTAAGTAAAAGTACAGTTCATAAAGATTTACATGAAAGACTATTTTATATTGATGAAACTAAGTTTAACAAAGTAAATGCTGTATTACAAAAACATATTGAAATAAGACATATAAACGGAGGTAATGCAACAAAAATAAAATATGAAAAGTTAAGAAAGGGATGATATCTTGTTAAGTAAAGATATTGGAATAGATTTGGGAACAGCGAATGTCTTAATATATGTAAAGGGACAAGGTATTGTTCTTAATGAACCAAGTGTAGTAGCAATAGAAACTGAAACTAAAAATGTATTAGCAGTTGGAGAAGAAGCCCATCAAATGCTAGGAAGAACACCTGGTAAGGTTAGTTCAATAAGACCATTAAAAGATGGTGTTATTGCCGATTTTGAATTAACAGAGGCAATGTTAAATAGCTTTATAAAAAAAATTAAAGCAAAGGGTATTTTTTCAAAACCCAGAATATTAATTTGTTGTCCATCAAATATAACTCAGGTGGAAAGAAATGCAATCAGAGAGGTAGCAGAAAGTGCGGGAGCAAGAAAAGTTTTTGTAGAAGAAGAACCAAAAGTTGCTGCAATAGGTGCAGGACTTGATATTTCAAAACCATCAGCAAGTATGGTTATAGATATTGGTGGTGGAACAACAGATATAGCAATTTTATCTTTGGGGGATATAGTGACAAGTAAATCAATAAGAGTTGCTGGAGATTTATTTGATAGAGAAATAATAAAATATGTAAAAAATAAATATAAGCTACTAATTGGAGAAAGAACTGCAGAAGAGGTTAAAATCGAAATTGGTACTGTATATCCAGATGATAAAAAAACGAAAAAAACAATTAGAGGAAGAGATTTAGTTACAGGACTTCCAAATTCCATTACACTAACGTCAAAGGAAGTAGAAGAGGCGTTAAAAGATTCTGCATATAAAATAGTCTTTGCCGCGAAAAGTGTACTTGAGGAAACAATGCCAGAATTATCAGCTGATATAGTTACTAATGGTGTTGTAGTAACAGGTGGTGGGGCATTATTAAATGGAATAACAAAATTATTACAAGAAGAGTTAAAGGTTCCAATAATGGTAGCAGAATCACCACTTACGTGTGTAGCGGAAGGAACTGCTATAATGCTTGATAATATAAAATTACTTGAAAAATAAATTATGAATATAAAAATGGGATTAATTATTAGTCCCATTTTTTGAATTTTACTCTTTATGATAATATAAATTAATAAAACTTAATTTTTATATGTATGTTAAAAAATAAATTAAATGCTTTTTTTTCTTTTTCATACATGCTATAATTGAATTGGTGATAGTATGAGTAGTAACTTATTAGATAATTTAAAAATAATATTTGTGGTTTTCTTATTTGTTGCGTGTATAATACCATTTATAAAGAAATTAGCTGTTCATATAGGTGCAGTAGATATACCTGGTGGTAGACATATTCACGAAAAAATAATGCCAAAATTAGGTGGACTTGCAGTGTTTTTTGGATTTTTGCTCGGTTATATGTTATTTTGTGTACAAACACCACAAATGATTTCAATATTAATTGGTGGAATAATAATATTGGTATTCGGAATATTCGATGATATAAAAAGACTACCACCATCTACTCAATTCATTGGCCAACTTGCATCAGCATGTGTAGTTGTATTTTATGGTAATATTGTTATGCAAGATGTATCAGCATATGGATTATATATTAACTTTGGTGTATTAGCGCCAATCCTTACAATAATATTTATAGTAGCACTAATGAACTGTTTAAATTTTATTGATGGATTAGATGGACTTGCAGGAGGGATAGCTACAATATTTTTCGTAACAATATCAATTGTAATTAGTTATACTGGTATATATAATGGACTTGATGCTTCTCTTTCATTAATAATGATAGGAGCTACTTTAGGATTTTTATTACATAACTTTCATCCTGCGAAAATATTTTTGGGAAATAGTGGTTCAATGTTTTTAGGATATATGATTTCAGTTATTTCATTATTAGGTTTTAAGAATGTAACTATAACATCTTTTGTAATTCCAATACTTATATTAGCTATACCAATACTAGATACATTTTTTGCAATAACAAGAAGGCTATTAAAGGGGGAATCTCCTACCAAAGGTGATAAAAAACATTTACATCACCAATTATTACAGATGACCTCAAGTCAAGTTAAAACAGTATTAATAATCTATTTAATAAACATATTATTTTCTTTTGCATCTATAGTATATGTAATAAAAAATGCAAAACTAGGTCAAATAATATATATTGTTTTACTTATATTAGTTTTATGGCTAGTTTTAACAACAGATATCCTATTTGATAGGAAAACTATAAAAGAGGATATAAAAAACAAAATAAGAAGAAAGAAAAAATAATCTTTCTTTTTTTGTTGAAAATTGGTAATAATTGTTAAAATTTGGTAATTTTATGATATAATCAGATTGTTGACTAAAAGATAGGAGAAGAAAATGGTAAATTTTATTGTATGTGAAGATAACCAAATAATATTACAAAGAAATGTTGATATAATAAATAAAACTATGTTTGGAAACAATATAAATTATAAAATATATGCATTTTCAAGTTATACAGAGCATTTTAAAAATCTCATAAAAAGTAATATAGAAAATAAAATTTATATATTAGATATTGAACTTGATGAAATATCCGGTATTACCATTGCAAGAGATATAAGAGATATCGATCTAGAAAGTTTAATTGTAATTTCAACTTCACATACAGATTACTTACCATATGCATTAAAGTCAAAACTAATGTTATTTGATTTTGTTTCAAAATTTGAAGATTATGATGAAAATTTATCGGATGTAATACTTAAAATATTAAATTCTGTTAAAGCACGAAAATATATAAAGTTCAAATGTAAAGGAAAAGAGGAAAAAATATATTTTGAAGATATAACATTTATAAAATATTTACCTGAAAAAAATATAACTTTAATCAAAACAAAACATGGTCAATTTGAAACCTATAAGTCCTTTAAAATATTAACTAAAGATTTAGATAATAGCTTTAAGAAAATAAATGAAAACTATTATATTAATAAATCTAATGCAGTACCAAATAAAAGAAATACTTTTAGTCACAAAAATAAAAAAGAAAGGAGTGTGATAAAATGAACATTATAAATGTTATTTTGAGTGATATTATAACCTCGGTATCTATAATATTTTCAATTAGAAATATAACAAAAATAAAAATTGAATTAAAAAGTATATTATTGTTTATATTGATAATGTTACCACTTGGTGTAATAACATGTACATTTTTTGATGGAGTAACAAAATTGATATTTAATATAATAATAATGATTATAGCTTTATATTTTTCTATATTTAATAGAACCCTCTCAAAGTCGGTATTTTATGCCTTGGTATATGAAATTCTTGCATTTATTGCTGAAATGGTAATATCAGTTATATTTGTATCAATATTAAAATTTGATTTGGGTAATTATGAAAATTTCTCATTTTCGTTATTTGTATTTTCAATATGTAATTGTCTAATGGTATATTTATTATCTAAAATTCCAATTATAAATAAGAGCATTAAAAAATTTGAAAAATTAACAATAAAAAAATATGCCGATTGGTTTTACCTAATTATAATAGTGATACTAATGATCCTTTTATTAACATTTAATAGATACAATTTAAATAATAATCTATCGTTTTATATAAATGTTGGAATGGTTGCGTTTATTTTAATTACATTAATTTATTTTATATATAATAATATTCAAAAATATAAGTTAGAGGATAAATATAACCAAATGATGGATTATGTTTCTAAATATGAAAAGATAATCAATGATCAAGGTAAGAAAAATCATGAGTATAATAATCAATTAATGGTAATAAAGGGTTATATGAATAATCCGGTTAAATTAAGAGAATACCTAGATTTAATTATCGACGAACATAAAACTGGTCAAAATTATACTATAAAACAATTAGGTTATCTTCCAGATGGTGGTATAAAAGGCTTGATTTATCATAAATTAAGTAAAATGGAAGAAAATAATATAAAACCATATCTTTATATAGATCAAAGTGTAAAGGATATTTTTGAAATTAAATTTGATATAAATACATATAGAGATATTACAAAATTACTAGGAGTATTTATAGATAATGCGATTGATGCATCAAAAGATGCAAATCCAAAAGAGATAGAACTTGATATAAAGAATAAAGATGGTTGCTTGCTTATAACTATATCAAATACTTTTGATAATTCCGTTGATATAGATCAAATTGGTAAGAAAGGTTTTACAACTAAAGGAGTAGGGCATGGATTTGGATTATCAATTGTTAGGGATATATCTAAAAATAATGATAATATAGAAACAGTTAGTGATATAAGTAATAATAAGTTTATACAAACTATTATTATATATTACAAAAATTAAAATAAGATTGATTTATGTTGATCTTATTTTTTTCGTTAATAAAAACTCCTATAGGAGTTTTTATTAATTTAATGAATCAGGCATTTCAGGTTCGTCAAGTAAAACAATAAAGCACCCACTTGTAGCAACAGTTCCAATCATAGTAGCGATAGCAGTTAAAGCAACAGCAAATATTTTTTTCATAATATACCTCCTTTAATCTATGGCTAATATTTAACCTCATACTTTTTATAATTGTTATATGATACCCCAAACATTTTATATGTAATAGGAAGCATAACAATTATTTGAATTATTAGAGCAAATACAAAGCAATTACTCAGAGTGTTATCTTTAATAAATAAAGATAGTGACATATATATTATTGATATGATTATAGATATTATTTTATAAACCATTCTTTTCTTTTTATTTTTTAATGGTCTTTTTTCAGTATCTGCAGGGGCAAATATACCTATTAATACTACTAAAGGTATAAACATAATTTGTTTTATAAGTATAGGTATAGTAAGTTTAATACATAAAATAGGAAATATTAAAAAGAATAAACAAGATGATATTAAGCAATCAATACTTCTTTTAGCATGTACTCCGAATGACGTTAATCTAATTCCATTAAATATTAATAAAAGTAATAAAACTTCTTTTAATATTCCAATTATAAATGCAATAGCAAGTATTAAAACTAATTTTGTTATTGTTAAATATAGACCCTCTAACCCATATCTCATTTTATCAATTTCTTTTTTTGATAAATCCTCGTTGTTGTTAATTATAATAGATAGGCATCCATTTATAATTGTTTTTTTCATATTAACTCCTTTCGACACTTTAATCATATCACAAAGTTTTTAATGGTTTTAATTTTCACCATAAATCGACTTTTTTACGAAAAAAACGATATATTTTGAAATATTTTTTTCAAAATACCAAAAAAAATTAAAAAGTTAACTTATTATTAATTTTTTTAATTAAAAAAAATAAAATAGTGATATAATGAAGATAGACACACCTAAAAAATTTGTCGAAATTTTGGTTATCTTTTTTCTTGAATAGGGTAATGAATTAGATGTATCATTAATATAGACATAAGAAGGAGGAATAAAGGATGTCAAAAGGAACAATAAAATGGTTTAATAATGAGAAAGGTTATGGGTTTATAAATGGTTCTGTGGATGAAGATATTTTTGTTCATTATACTGCTATTAAACAAGAGGGATATAAAACACTATCAGAAGGTCAAACTGTTGAATTTAACTTAATAAAAACAGAAAAAGGTTTACAGGCTATAGACGTTAAAGCCGTAAATGAAAAAGATTTAACTGCTATATCATAGTGGTTTTTTAATTTTTTTGCTATAATTATTTAAAGGAGATGGTATTTTGAAATATATTATAAGAAGCCAAAAAATGGAGAATACAGATGCTATTAAGGAGTATATTGAAAGTAAATTAAGTAAACTTGATAAGTACTTTGATGATTCTGATAATATTGAAGCTACAGTATTAACTAGAATAATTGGTAGAAATCAAATTATTGAAGTTACTATTCCTACAAAACATTTTACTCTTAGAAATGAGGAGTCCAATGAGGATTTATATTCTGCAATTGATAAAATTGTTGACAAGTTAGAAAGACAAATAAGAAAAAATAAGGAAAAAATTAATTCAAAAATAAATAAGACTATTATTAAGGACTTTGATTATGATTTAGAAGACGAGTATGAAGAAGATGAGAAAATTGTAAGGAGAAAAACATTAGAATTAAAACCAATAGATGAAGACGAGGCTATCATTCAAATGGAGATGTTAGGTCATTCATTTTATGTATATAAAGATGTTAATACAAATAAAGTATGCGTTTTATATAAAAGAAAAACAGGAAATTATGGAATTATTGAAACAGAATAGAAAGTTTAACTTTCTATTTTGTACATTTGTAAATGATGTGAAACAAAAATAATATAAAAATTAATTCAGGTAGAATGAGTTAATTTTTTTTGTTCTAAGTATAATCTTTGTTCATTTGGAGTTCTATAATTAAGAACAGACATAGGTATATTATTA
>JAGBAW010000024.1 GCA_017938725.1 Bacilli bacterium
AGAATACAAAAAACTTGTAGAAGATTGGATACTATTTTATAACAATGATAGATTAAAGTCAAAAAAGAAATCAAATTAATGATTTCTTTTACTATAAACTAGTTTTTTATTTTTGTGAACTATTTGGGGTTCACTTCAAAAACACATAGTCTACATTTTTTAATTACCTACTTAATTTAGTAAGTCTTCTATTTGTTATTTTTTTAATTAACTTATAATACTGTGGGAGAGTATAATTTTTTATTGACAGTTTCTATTTCCCCTATTTGATCCGAATCCCCAAAATAGTAGAAAAATTATAAATATTACTATAAGAATACCCCAAATGAAATTACTACCATTATTATCTTGATACCCGTATACTGGATAAGCATATCCATACATAGAATCATCTCTCCTTTCTAATATATTATATTTTATTAGTGTAAATATTGACATAATAAATATCTATATTATAGAAATACATATTTATGTTATAATTAATTTAGGTGGTAATTATGAACTTGGATTTAATATTAAAAGATAATAGTATTCTTATAATACCGAATAATATTAAAAATAAAGTATTATTAAAATTAAATAATTTAGATAATATTTATAATATTAAAATTTTAAGTTTAAATGAGTTTATAAGTAGATTGACATTTACATATAATGAAGAAGCAATATATTACTTAATTAAAAATTATAATATAAAATATGAAGTAGCTAAAGTGTACTTAGATAATATTAAATATATAGATAAAGATAAAAGATATAATATAAAGAAGTTAGACAAATTATCTAAAATAAAGAGAAGATTAATAGATAATAATTTACTTAAATATGATGTTAATTTTATAAATTATGTATCTGATAAAGAGGTTATAATATATGGATATGATTACATATCAAATTATGATAGAAATGTTTTATCTAAGTTATCAAACGTTAGAAAACTTTCTAAAAAACATGAAAATTATGTACATACGATATATGAATTTAGTGATATTGATAATGAAGTAGAGTTCATTGCAAATAAAATAATAAAACTTATAAATAACAAAATTGATATTAATAATATTAAACTTGCTGGTATATCTAGTGAGTATTTAAGTGTCATAAAAAGAATATTTGGTTTTTATAATATCCCAGTTAATCTACCAAATAATTCATCTATATATGATACAAGTATAATATCAGATTTTATTAAGCTTATTAATGAAAATGATATAAATATTTCACTTGATTTATTAGAGAAAAAATATGATTTATTAAATGAAGAAAATAACTATATTTATAATAAACTAGTTGATATTTTAAATAAATATACATTTATAGATAATTATTTAGATGTAATAGATATGCTTATTTATGATTTTAAACATACTGAAAATTATAATAATAAGAAAATTAATTCAATAGAGATTATCAATTTAAAAGATAACATTATAGATGATAATATATATGTATTTTTACTTGGATTTAATCAAGGAAATATTCCGGCAATATATAAAGATGAAGACTATATAACTGATTTTATAAGACCTAATTTAGATATAGAAACAACCCAGGAGCTTAATGATATAGAAAAAATAAACATTATAAGTATAATAAAATCAATAAAAAATTTAGTAATAACATATAAATTAAAAACCCCATTTGATATATATTATAAAAGTATAATTATAGATGAACTTGGGTATGATGTAATAATAAATGAAAAAATAGAAAATAAGTATTCCAATAAAATGAATAATATACATCTTGCAGATTGTCTAGATAATTTAATAAAATATGGAATTAAGGATGATAATTTAGGCAGATTATATAATAGCTATAGTGATATTAAATATTTAACATTCGATAATAAATTTAGCGGTATAAAGAAAAATGATTTATTAGAATATCTAGATAAAAAATTGTTACTATCCTATTCAAGTGTTGATAATTATTATAGATGTTCCTTTAGGTACTATTTAAACAATATATTAAAGTTAACAGAATATGAATCCACATTTGCAATTGAGATAGGTAATATATTTCACTATATACTTTCTAAATGTTTTGACGATGATTTTATTTTTGATAAGGAATTTAATATTGCAATAAGTGATTTAGAATTAAATCCCAGTGATAAATTTTTCTTAAAAAAACTAAAAAACGAATTATTATTTATAATAGATACAATAAAACTCCAAAATAAGTTTTCTAGTTTTGATAAAGCACTATATGAAAGTAAGGTTTATATAAATAAAGAAGGTAATATAAAGTTAACATTTATGGGTATTATTGATAAATTACTTTATAAAAAAGAGAATAACAAAACCTATTTAGCTATTATTGATTATAAAACTGGGAATCCTCATACTAATTTAAATAATACTATTTATGGGATTGATATGCAGCTTCCTGTATATTTATATCTTTCAAATAATATGAGCGAAATAAAAAATGCAGAAGTTGTAGGTTTTTATCTTCAAAAAATTCTTAATAATGAGATTATTAAGTCACAAGATAAGATATATGAAAAGCAAAAAAAAGATAATTTAAAACTTCAAGGGTATTCAATAAATGATGAGGAAATATTAGAAAAATTTGATTCAAGTTATAAAGATAGTGAAGTAATAAAATCTATGAAAGTAGGAAATAATGGCTTTTACGCTTATTCTAAGACTATATCAAAGGATGAAATAAATAAACTTATAGAAATAACTGAAAAAAATATTAATGATGCTTTTAAAAATATATTGGATGCAAAATTTGATATCAATCCAAAAAGAATTGGTAAAAATAATGTAGGCTGTGAATTTTGTAAATATAAAGATATATGTTATATGAAAGAGGAAGATATAGTAAATTTAGAAGAATATAAAGATTTAGAGTTTTTAAAGGGTGTATGATATAATTAATTTATATTATGAAGATGCTTGTTAAATAACGATTTTTATGTTATTATGTATATAGATGAAGGAAACTTCATAAAATAAGAAAAGAGGAGCATTTATAGTTGCAAGTGAATGTCACCTCTAAAGTAGACTTGACACTCTATCAATGCTGATAATGAGTGTCTATTTTTTTATTACTAATACCAGTAAGGTAAAAAGTGATAAAATGATACAGATGTATCTTAGAAGTTTAATAGTATAAACTCTTTTTTTCATCAATATCTACCTCCTTTCTTTAATAAGATTGGAGGTTGACACTCACAATAAATACTCCTAAAATAATTATATCAAACATTTGTTCTGATTGTAATAAATATATTTATAAATATTAAAGTTAAATGAAGTAGGTGATACAATGCCAACATGGACAAAAGAACAATTAATTGCAATTAATGAAGAAGGTAAAAATATAATAGTTTCTGCAGGTGCAGGTTCAGGTAAAACAGCAGTTCTATCGGAAAGAGTACTTAGAAAGTTAAAAGAAGGAGTAAATATAAATGAACTTTTAATTTTAACTTTTACCAAAGCCGCAGCTAAAGAAATGAAAGAAAGAATTAGAAAAAAAATAAAGAATGATAAATCATTATTCAAACAGTTAAATTTAATTGATGCATCATATATAACTACATTTGATAGTTTTGCATTATCAACAGTAAAAAAGTATCACTATTTAATAAATGTATCTCCTAATATATCCGTAATAGATCCATCTTTAATAAGGCTAGAAAAAGAGAAAATATTAGACCAAATATTTGATGAAAAATATAGAAAAGAAGATAAATTATTTGAAAAATTAATAGGGGACTTTTGCATTAAAGATGATAAAGAAATTAAAAAATATATACTTAGTATTAATGATAAATTGGATTTAAAATTTGATAAAAAAATCTACCTAGAAAATTACTTAAAAACGTCATTTGATGAGTGTAAAGTAAGAGAAGATATTTTAAAATTTGAGGATATTTTAAAATCAAGAATTGATGAAATTAGTGACATATTAGAAGAATTGTCATTTATAACTGATGGAGAGTATTACTACACTCTAAAAGATACTTTAAACTCCTTAATAGAGTCTAAAAATTATGATGAAATACTATATAACTTAAACATTTCTGTGCCAAAGCTTCCAGGTAGTTCATCTGATGAAGTAAAAATGCTAAAAACAAAGATTACGGGTATTTTAAAAGAGCTAAAATCATTATGTAAATATAAAAATATAGATGAAATATATAATCAAATAATGAATACCTATGATTATGTAAAGTGCATCATAGAAATTATTCTTAAGTTAGATGAAAAAATTTACGAATATAAGTTTAAAAATGACATGTTTGAATTTAATGATATTGCTATTTTAGCAATTAAGATATTAAGAGAATACGAATATGCATTAGATGAATTAAAAAATCAATTTAATGAGATTATGATAGATGAATATCAAGATACAAATGATATACAAGAAGAATTTATATCACTTATATCTAATAATAATGTTTATATGGTTGGAGATATAAAACAATCAATTTATAGATTTAGAAATGCTAATCCATATATATTTAAAAATAAGTATGATAATTATAAAGATAATAAAGGTGGATTTAAAATTGATTTAAATAAGAATTTTAGGTCAAGAAAAGAAGTACTAAATAATATTAATACAATTTTTGAAGTAATCATGGATAATGCCCTAGGTGGTGCAGAATATAAAGAGTCTCATGAAATGATTTTTGGGAATACTTATTATGATGAAAAGGGAAATGCAGGTCAAAATAATGACTTAGAGATATACAACTACAATTATGATAAAAATGGAATATATACTAAAGAAGAAATAGAGGCATTTATTATCGCAAATGATATTAAGAAAAAAATAGAATCGAAATATAAAGTATTTGATAAGGATGAGCTTATAATAAAAGAGGCAAACTATAGCGATTTTGTAATACTTATGGATAAGTCTATTAATTTTTCTCTTTATAAAAAAATATTTGAATATTTAGGAGTACCTCTAACTATATATAAAGATGAGAAAATAACTGAAGATATAGTATTATCTATGCTTAAAAATACGCTTCTGTTAATTCAAAAGGTACATGATGAAGAATATGACATTAAATTTAAATATCTATTTATTTCAATACTTAGAAGTCCACTATTTGAAACCGGAGATGATGTAATATTTAAATATTTTAAAAATAATAATTTTAAGGAAAATGAATTATATGAATTATGTCTTGAGTTATCTAAATATATAGATAATATGTCAATAAAAGATTTTATTAATCTTGTAATAGATAAATTTAACTTTTATGAGAGTATTATAAAGATAGGTAATGTTAATTCTAATATTATAAAACTTGATTATATATTGAATGTTACTGATAATTTTTCATCTTTAGGTTATACAATAAAAGATTTTTCAGAGTATTTAGAAGAAATAATAGAGAAGAAATATGATATAAAATTTAATGAAAATAAGGAAACAGGTAATTCTGTAAAGATAATGACTATACATAAGTCAAAAGGACTTGAGTACCATATTTGTTATTACCCTGGACTATATTCAAAATTTAATATAAGTGATTTAAATGATAAATTTATGTTTGATAATAAATATGGAATTATTTCACCTGTTTTTGATGAAGGGATAGATTCTACTATTTATAAAGACTTAGTAAAAAATAATTATATTAAAGAAGAAATATCAGAAAAAATAAGATTATTTTATGTAGGATTAACTAGAGCAAAAGAAAAAATGATTTTAGTTTGTAATATAGATAAAGACGAAACTTATAATAAAAAAGAAAATGGTGTTTTAAAAGATATATTTAGAATTAAATATAGATCATTTAAAGATATGGTATTATCGGTAAAAGAATATTTATACGATTATATAATAAATATTAATGTAGATGAAATAAATATAACAAAAGACTATAATCTAATTAAAAAGAATAATTATTTGGATTTTATAGATGAAACAGATGAAAAACTTTTAGTAAATGAAATAAATATAGATACAGAAAATATAGAAGAAAAATCATTTTCTAAAAAAACGAATAAGTTATTAGATAAAAGTACTAAAGAAAATATAAACCTTGGACTTGATATGCACTATATATTTGAGATAGTAGATTTTAAAAATCCAAACTTAGACAAATTAGATATTAGTGATTTTTACAAGTATAAAGTTATTAAGTTTTTAAAAAATGATCTATTTAAAAATATTAATAATGCAAAAATATATAAAGAATACGAGTTTATGTATAAAAAGGATAATATAAGTTATCATGGAATAATAGATTTAATGCTTGTTTATGATGATAGAGTAGATATAATCGATTATAAACTAAAAAATATTGATGATGAAAAATATATAAGCCAATTAAATGGTTATAGAAACTATATTAAAAATAAAACTGGCAAGGAAGTGGTTATATATCTTTATTCAATAATGGATGACGAACTTAAAGCGCTATAAGCGTTTTTTTAAATTTAATTTATTACATTATTTATTTGTCTAAATATATGCTTATAATTTACAAAAATGGGGTAATTATTATAAAGTTATTGAAATAATAAGAAAATGGTAATTTGATAAGTAATACTAAAAATGATAGTATGCATTAAAAAGGAGAAAAAATATATGAAAAGTATTAGAACTATAAAATTACCAAAGGATAAAATAATTCCACTAAAATATGACTTTATATTTACAGAAATATTTAATAAAGAGGAAAATATAGAAATAGTAGAGAGCTTTATTGCTTGTTATTTGGGATTGGATATGTCGAGAGTTCATAATAAAATACAAGTAAAATCAAGAAATCTAACTGTAGAAAATAAGAGAGAAGCAAATAAGGAAATAGATTTATTGCTTGATTTAGATGGTGAAAAAATAAATATAGAAATATCAACAAGAGTAAATCAAGGCATAATAGATAGAAATGTAGTATATGCATCAAAAGTACATAGTATGAATTTAGAATACGGAGTTTCAGATTATACGGGTATATTAAAGACTCTACAAATAAATTTAGTAAGTCATAATATAAATGAAGAGGAATTAATAGAAAGTTATTGCTTAAGAAATAAAAAAGGAAAAGAGTTAACAAAAAAGTTACAAATTGACTTTATAGATATGTCCAAAGCTAAAAAAATATGTTATAATGAAAAAACAAAAGAAGAACTGATAAGAAAATGGTGTCTAGTATTATTATCAGAAAATAAAATAGAATTAAAGAGAAATCTAAGGGAGAATATTATGAGTGACAAAGCAAAGAGAAGATTAAGTCAGGACATAGAAAAATTAAGTAATGATGAAGATGCAATAGTATTGTATACAAAATTAAGTAAGGCTGAACTTGAAAGAAATACATTTATAGAAGAGGCACGAATTGCAAAGGAAAAGGCAAGGATAGATGGTTTAGAAGAAGGTAGAGCAGAGGGAAGAAAAGAGGGTTTAGAAGAAGGGATAAAAGAAGGGATAAAAGAGGGGATAAAAGAAGGAATAAAACAAGATAAACTTGAAATAGCTAGAAATATGAAAAATAAAAATATTGATATTAATATAATATCTGAATGTACCGGTTTGTCGATAGAAGAACTGAATACAATCTAACTATTTACAATAGTTATTTATCATGTTAGAATGTTATTATAAAAGCAATGAAGAAGAAGAGTAAAATATATGTTATTTTAGAGAGCCTATGTATGGTGTGAATAGGTATAATAAGTATTTGAAAGAAACTTTGGAGCTTAAAACGTGAATCTAGCGTTAATAGATTTAAAGAGCATAGAAGTCTATGAAGTAAGGTGGTACCGCGAAAAACTCGTCCTTACATTACGGGCTTTTTTATATTTTTAGGAGGAATTTATGAATACTGAATATGAGGTTAGAATACTTGAAATTGATGTTGAAGCTTTAGAAAAAAGACTAAAAGAATTAGATGCTGTATATAAAGGAGAATTTAATCAAAAAAGATACGTTTATGATGTGAAACCAAAAAAGGAAGGTAAATGGATTAGATTAAGAAAGGCAAATGATGAAACTACATTAACAATTAAAGATATTACTAGTGATAAAATAGATGGAACAAAGGAACTAGAAGTAAAAATTGATAATTTTGAAAAGGCCAATTTATTATTAGAAGAATTAGGATACTTTAGCAAAAGTTATCAAGAAAATAAAAGAGAGAGGTATATTCTTGATGGAACTGAAATAGATATAGATTCATGGCCTCTTATTCCAACATATGTTGAAATAGAAGGTAAAAGTGAGGATGAGGTAGTAAGTATAGTGGAAAAATTGGGTTATAATACTAGTGATATGGTTACATTAAGTGTTAATGATGTGTATAGAAAATATGGTTATGAATTAGATGATATAAAAGAATTGAAATTTAAGGAGGAATAATTATGACAAATAAAGAATTCGCAGAGTTTTTACTTCCTAATGTAAAACATACATGGGAAGAGTATGAAAAAATGTATCCAGAAAGGAATTTACCTGAAGGTGCAATAGTTACAAGATATGCACCTAGTCCAACAGGACTTCCACATATGGGTAATTTATTTCAAAATTTTATGGCAATGGTTTTTGCTAAACAAACAAATGGGGTATTTTATTTAAGAATTGAAGATACAGATACAGAAAGAACTGTAGAAAATGGTATTTCAAAAATTCTTGAGGCACTAAAACCATTTAATATAGAATTTGATGAAGGTGTCGTAAGTGAAACAGAAGAAAAAGGAATATATGGTTCTTATATTCAAAGTAAAAGAAAAGATATATACTGGGCATATGCAAGAAAATTAATTGAAGAAGATTTAGCTTATGCATCATTCGTATCTAAAGAAGAACTTGATGAAATAAGAAAAGAACAAGAATTATCTAAACAAAGACTAGGATACTATGGAAGATGGGCTAAAGATAGATTTATTTCAAAGGAAGAAGCAGTAGAGAGAATTAAGAATGGTGAAAAATATATAATAAGATTAAAATCTCCAGGAGATTTCTTTAAAAAAGTTGTTTTGAACGACGTTATTAAAGGAAAAATAGAATTGCCTGAAAATGATATTGATGAAGTAATTATAAAAGCAGATGGACTTCCAACATATCATTTTGCGCACGTGATAGATGATCATTTAATGCATACTACACATGTAATAAGAGGTGATGAATGGGTATCATCAACAAATAAACATCTTCAACTTTTTCAGGTATTAGGTTTCAAACCACCAAAATATGCACATCTTGCCCCACTTAATAAAAATGATGAGGGTGCTATAAGAAAATTAAGTAAAAGAAAAGATCCAGAGGCATCACTTATGTATTATATTGAAAATGGAATACCAACTGAGGCAGTTATGCTTTATCTTGCAACTATTACTAATTCTAACTTTGAGGCATGGTTAGATGCTAATCCAAGTGGAAAAATATCTGAATTTAAATTTGACTTTAAGAAAGCAAATTCATCAAATGGATCATTATTTGATTTGCCAAAATTATTAAATATATCTAAAAATTATATAAGTAGACTTACTAAAGATGAAGTATATGACAAAGTGCTAGAATATACAAAAAATTATGATACTGAGTTTTATGATTTACTTATTAAGTATGAAGATTATTCAAAATCTATATTTAATATTGAAAGAGAGCAAAAGAAACCAAGAAAAGATTATGCTACTTATGCAGATGTAAAAAAACAAGTGTGGTATATGTATGATGAATTATTTGATAAGTATTTTGAAAAGTATGATTTCCAAAAAATAACTGATATTTCTGAAATAAAAACTATTATAGATTCATATATAAATGAATATTATGATGAAAATGATGATAAAGATACATGGTTTAACAAAATTAAAGAATTATGTGATAAATTAGGTTATGCATCAGATATGAAAGAATATAAAGCAAATCCAGATATTTATAAGGGAAATATTGCAGATGTTTCAACAGTAATAAGAGTCTCTTTAACATCAAGTTCTATGACACCTGATTTATATGAGTTATTAAGATTAATGGGAAAGGTAAAAATAAAGGAAAGATTTAGTAAAATAAACTAAATTTTTTTGTAAATTATTGTAAACAATATTTAAAAAATGTATACTTAGATTTATAAAATGATATAATAAAATAAAGAGTTGAGAGGAGTGTATTGAAAATGGATGGTGATTAAATGAAAGAAATTGTTATTAATAAGGGAAAGTTAAAACCAGATGAGGTAACTCATGTTGTAGATAAGGTAAGGATAATATTAAGAAATGATAATGATGAATTTGTATTAAGTCATTTTGAAAGAGTTTATTTTCTTCCAGGAGGTAAAATTGAGTTAGGTGAAACACCTGTTGATGCAATAAAAAGAGAAGTTATGGAGGAGACAAACATTCATATACTTTTAGATGATATTGAACCATTTATACTTGTAAAACATTATTTAAGAGATTATGAATCTGGTGATGGCGAAATAGTTAATAGACTTGTAAATACTTATTATTTTACTGGATTTACATCAAAGGAAGATATAGAATATTTTAATTTAACTCTTGCAGAAAAAAAGGATGATTTAAGAGCATTTTTTATTGATATGGAAGAGGCAAAGGAATTATTAAAAGAATATAATAAAGAAAACCCTAAAGCAACTTATCTAGCAGTTGAAACATTAAAGGTATTAAATGAATATGAAGATATGAATGTTAATTAATCATATTGTAAATATTCTTTTTTTATTATATAATATTTCAAAGAGAAGAGGTTTAACATGAGTAAAAAATTAAAAATTCCATTATTAGTATTGGCGTGTGTCTTGTTTGTAGTGGTTGTTGTATTAAATATGAAAAAACAATATGATTTAAAACAGGAGGAAGAGATGGCAGCCCAAAAAGCCATTGCTGAATCAATTAGTAATTTAACACAAATAAATGTAGATGGGTTTATCCAATTATTATCTAGTGAAGATACTAAAATTGTTTTAGCGGCAAGCCTAGAGTGCCCACATTGTACAGCCTTAAAGCCAAAAATTAATGAACTTGCTAAAAGTTTAAATGTTGAGATTAATTATTTGGAGCTATCTACTATGACACAGGAAGAACAAAATAAATTTTATGGCTCTAATGAATTTTTAAAAACTAATACATCAATACCACTTGTAATGGCAATAAGAAATAATGAGGTTATTGATAGTTTTGTTGGAAATGTTGAAAAGGAACAGGTAGAAGCTTTTCTAAGGAAGAATTTGGATATAAAGTAAGGTGATAAATATATGAAAAATGATTTATACGAGAGAGTAAATAATTTTGTAAAAAGATATCCATTTACTATAGTTTTTAGATTACGAAAACATGTTAAAGTATTAGAAAAACATTTAAATGAGGGAGAAGAAGTATTTTATATATTTCCTGCACAAAAAAATAATAGTATTTTTGATATATTTGCAACATGTGTGGTAGCACTTACAAATAAAAGATTATTAATTGCGCAAAAAAGAGTGGTACCAGGATATAGGTTAAATTCTATAACACCCGATTTATTTAATGATTTTCAGGTATTTAAAGGGCTAATATTTGGCAAATTGAATATTGATACTGTAAAAGAAGTTGTACAATTGTCTAATTTAGATCCAAAATGTTTAAATGAAGTTGAAACAAATTTATCAGAGTATTTATTAAAGCAAAAACCAAAAATTTTAAATTCATATAAAAAAAATAAGTAACTAAACTTATTTTTTTTAATATAATATTGTAAATAATAATATTTTTTGTTATAATAGTTTTGCAATTTGATTTGGGTCTATAGCCAAGTGGTAAGGCATGGGACTGCAACTCCCTGATCGTTGGTTCAAATCCGACTAGGCCCTCCAAATGTGCAGGTGTAGTACAATGGTTAGTACACGGCCTTGCCAAGGCTGGGATGGGAGTTCGATTCTCCTCACTTGCTCCAGTGACGTTTCTGTTCGAACTTTTATAGTTTGAACTTAAATATATAATCAATCCGTTCGGGTTGATTTTTTTGTATTTTACAAAAGAATTAACAAAGAAAGGACGGTGTTTTATGA
>JAGBAW010000025.1 GCA_017938725.1 Bacilli bacterium
ACCAGCTATAAATACGTCACGATTAAGTTTAGCTTTATCAGTAATCGTAATCATATTACCTGCAACGAATAAATCTCTTTCAACATCGTCAGATATTGTAACTATGTTACCTGCATATCCTCCAATATCAGTCTTTCCATCGCCATTAACTTGATTTCCGAAAACCATTGCTAATCCATTGATCTCGGCTGAATTATAAACAGTATTACCAAATATAAGTTTTGACTCATTGTGTTTTCCATCTATTTTAGTTGTATTCTCTTCAGCAACTAATACTTTTGCACTAACTATAGATGGAAACACCAATGCTACAAGAACTATAGTTATAAATGCATATAATCTCTTTTTCATAAACATCACCTTTCCAACACAATTATATCACAAATCATTTATGAACATCATTATTTTATAATATATTATTCTCTTAACTATTTATTTTCATTATATCTGCATTTATAAATTTATACACATTAATAAAATTATCAAATTTTTTTTTTAACAAATTAAATCCGATAAATCATTTCAACGATTTCACATTTTTGAATTATTATTAGTTACCTAATTATAAGATGTTGAACTGTATAATTATTAAAATGAAAACAAACCATCATATTGAGATGATTTGTTTATACTTTCACTAATCAATAATTACTTCAATTGCTTCACCATCACCAACTAAAGGTGCATTACCATAAGTCCCTAAATCTCGAAATAATTCTACTTGATAACTTAGTTTATTTTCATTATAGTCATAATAATATTTTTCATTATACTTTTTAATCTTTGGATTTATAACTTCTAAATTAATTTTATTATCTTTTGTTAAAATATTGCTTATAGATAATTGAGAGTTTTTGCCATATAATTTTTGTAGTTCATTATATAAAGACTCTTTCTTCTTTTCCTTTTCAAACTTTTCAACTCTATTACAAATACTATTTTCATTTACTTTTGAAGATTCTTTTTCTGGCACTCCAATTAATTCTATATTATCAACTATATTATTATTTACTGATATTAAATATTCTTTACTAGTTGCTATCTTATTGTTTATATAATACTTTAAAAAAATATATCCGAATCCTTCTTCTTCATTAACATTATTATATAATAACTTATATTCCTTTTTATTGAAACTCGAATCTTCTTTCTTTATTCTTTTAATTATTTTTTTTACAGCTTTATTATTATAATCAATACTCTCTTTAGATAGATTAATTCTTATCTCTGATTCTTCTTCTGATGAATCTTTTTTGAAATATGCAAATGTAATAAAAATTGAAATAACTAATAAGCAAACTACTCCTCCAATAATTATTCTAAAATTCTTTTTCATATTTTTTCTCCTTTTCCTATTTGCTATTATTTAACATAAAATCAGTCAATACCAATTTCAATTGCTTCACCATCTCCGATTTGAGTTATTGTTTTACCATTTAAATCAATTTCTCCTAAATTTTCGTGTATTATTACTTGGTAACTTAATTTATCTATATTATAATCGTAATAATACTTTTCTTTATACTCTTGAATATTTGAATTTATAGTTTTTAAATTAATCTCATTATTGCTTGTTAATATATTATTAATATTTACCTTATAAGTCTCTCCATATAATTTTTGTATTTCATTATATAATGATTCTTTCTTTTTGTTTTTCTCAAACTCCGCTACCCTTGTGTAAAGTTTTTCTTCTTCTATCTCTTTTATCTTTGAGATACTACTCTTTTTTACTCCAGCTAACGTTATATCATCAACAATATTATCATAAATAGTGACTACGTACTCCTTGTTTGTCTCTATTTTTTTGTTAATATAATACCTTAAGAATATTTGCCCAAATCCTTCTTTTTCATTAATAATATTATATGTTAATTTATAATCTTCTGTATTAAATTCTATATCGTCTTTCTTGATAATGTCAATTATTTGCTTTATGGATTCATTACTATAACTTATTTCATTTTTTTCAGACATTTCAATTTTAAAATCTGTTTCTATATCCAATACTTTATATACTTTTTCTATTGGAATTAGTGCTTCACGTTCTTCATTTGTTAAAGTTAATGGAATTGCACTAAAAGAATTAATAATACCCGACTTTGTGTCATTTAATGTAATCGATGAATCTCCATGTACTCTATATAAGAATCTTAAATCCGAGTTAGACGTTTGTAATGTTGCTTGTTGTACTGCTTTATGAACACTAGCATTATTTGCTAATTGTATATTATATACGTTTAACCATTTAGGTCCATCATAAAATCTAGATGTAATAGAACCTGAGAATCCTACCGCAGCTTTGGCGCCTTGTTGCACTGCTTTGGCTGTTAAATTGTTAGTACCTTCTGCTGTTGAGCATCCCGCAAAAGTTATTAATCTTGTACCACTCATATCTCTTCCATTAAGCCCAGCAAATATCCATTTATCTCCTAAGTTGTCATTATATGCATAACCATCATTATAAATAGAAATACCAGTTCTATAGTTATCTTTGTCGTAACCTGCTGTTGTAATTCTATCATAGTTAGCATGCCCGTTAATAAAATATACTCTTGAGGAACCCAATCTTGACCCTCTCATATAATCATATGATGATATTAAACTCTGATACGAGTTACAACCACTCATAGTTTTGTATGCAGAAGCTGCGTTTTTTACATTTGTTGTAAAATCATCTCCAGCATGTGTGACTCCAACTGCATATTTTGAGCCAACACTATATGCATTAAAGGCATAACAATTTGAATGAATAATAATAGATATTAAAATTAAGTAAATAAAATATTTGATTTTTTTCATATAATCTTTCCTTTCTATTCTAAATATAGATTATTTTACAAAAAAAGTAAAGCACTTGAAAGTTGCATTTTATTGTATTCATATGCACTCTTTTACTTTATTAATATTCAACAATTATTTTTAATAGTTTATTTACTTCTGTTAAAATTTTTTTATCATCATCTTTTCTTCAATAAGTCGGTTACACATACAATTTTTATTCTTTTATATAACCAAAGTATTCTGATAATATATTGTAATTATATGATTCTTTTATCTTAATACTTTTTATTGTTTTGTTAGAAATAATAGTTTTTTCGTATTATGAATTTTTCTTATCCATTTTTTTAACCTATAGCTATTTTCAAAAATTAACTTAATAATAAAAAGTTCGTTATTGTCAGCAACGATAAAAAATAAAAAATGATCATGATTTAGAAGACAAACGGAAAAATATAGGTGCATTGTTTTTATTAATAGATGATTATACAATTATTATTATAATAGAATTCAAAAAAAGGACTGAATCTTGTAAATTACAAGTTACAATCCTC
>JAGBAW010000026.1 GCA_017938725.1 Bacilli bacterium
AAGATCTTAGTATGATTTATGTTGAGGGGATTGGTGCACTAGGACCATGTATAGTTAAGTGTGATTCTGAATTTTATGATTATGAAATGAAAACTATTAAGGATGATACTGTTGATATACAAACAACAAATGGCGAATTTAAATTTTTAAAAAATATTGTTTTAACAATTGCAAAAAAATTAGATATTAAAGGATATGCGAAAATAGACTTTAGAAAAAAAGATGATAAGTATTATTTGATAGAAGTTAATTCTCAAGTAAGTTTTCATCCTACTGGCGAATTTATTACATGTGCAAAGACAGGTGGATATTCGTTTGATGATATCATCAATTATATTGTGGAAAAAGCATTGGAAACTAGTGCCAAAAAAAATTCAATAGGATATAAGGTGATTGATAATGATAGATGAAAAAATAATTGATAAAGAATTGCAAGAAAAATATCGACAATTAGTTGAAATGGATAATTTGTTACCAATTAAAATATCTGACTTTTATATGAAAAAAATAATTGAAGAAATAGATACAATTGGTATGGGTGGGCCATTATATAGATCAGTAATTCCTATAAAAGATAAAATAGATTTAAAAACCAGTGTTGAAACTAGAGATTATGTTGAAGAAGATAAACATAATCCAGTTGAAAATTGTGATTACATAATTCAAAAATATGAAAACCGTTTAGTTTTTATTATAACTGATGTTTGCTTTGCACATTGCCAATATTGTTTTAGAACTTATAATTTGTCTAAATTTCAACAAAGTAATTTGAAAGAAACAATTAAAAATAAAATATCGGTTTTGAAAATGTATCTGCAATCACATTCAAATATAAGTGAAGTAATATTTTCCGGTGGTGATCCATTAAGTATAGGCTATGAAAATATGAAATTTGCGTTAGATGAATTACAACAATGGGATATTAGAATACATACAAGAGCAATTGTATATGAACCATCTATTTTTACAGAAAAAATGATAGATTTATTAAATAAACATAATGTTAGACTTGTATTTCATATTAATCATCCTTATGAAATAGATGAAGTAGTTGAAGAAAAGATAAATGAAATTAGAAGAGCTGGAATAAGGATGTACTCTCAATTTCCACTATTAAGAGGTATTAATGATAATTCAAAAGTTTTAATAAAATTATTAATAAAAATGGATGAATTAAATATTAGACCACTATCTATTTTTATTCCTGATCCGATATCATATGGTGCTGTAAATAGAATTTCAGCAAGCAGAATAGAAAAAATAATGGATGAAGTAAATTGGAATACCCCATCTTGGGTTAATTCGGCTAGGTTTGTAATGGATACTACAATTGGAAAAGTTAGAAGAGAGAATATAGTAAAAAGAGAAGGTAAATGTATTACGTTTTCTAGAGATGGCAAAACTGTAGAATACTATGATTTAGATGATGGAATTGATGTTCCTTCACCAATTGATAAATTATTGTGGAAAAACTAATGAATTGAATATATATTTTTTTAAAAAAGTGATATAATATAATCAAGTAATTTCACTTTTATATGAAAGGAGATTAAAATGCCACATTATAATGCGTATGATAGTTTTAAAACTAAAAAAAGTATAGAAAAAAAACAAAGAGCTAAAGAAAGATCTTTTGGAAAAAAAAATGAAACAGTAGATAACTTTATTATTGATTCTTGTGATGAATATGGAGTTGTTATTGAGGTTAGATATGATGATGCATATATACTTTATAATGGAGAAGTAGTATTAGCAAAACTAAGAAATGATATAAACTTAGTTTGTAATCAAGTTGTTTTTCCTGGAGATAAAGTAGATATAGAAAAAGCAAATGATACATATATTATCAATCACTTATTAAATAGAACTTCAATATTATCAAGAACTAAAAAAGATAGTACGAGATTAAATGATGTTGGATCAACAAAGAATATTGCTTCAAATGTTGATTTGGCTGTGATTGTGGTTGCTGCTAAAGAACCACCATTACATCCAAAATTTATTGATAGATATCTAATGATTCTTCAAAACAGTAATATTCCAGCTATAATTTGTTTAAACAAATGTGATTTAAAGACTGATGAAGATGAAGAAATCCTTTCAACGTATAGAGATTTAGGAATAGATGTAATTGAAACATCCACTTATAGTAATATTGGCATTAATGAATTAAAAGCACAATTAATTAATAAACAAGCCATATTTGTTGGAAATAGTGGTGTTGGAAAGTCTTCACTTACAAATGCTATTATGGGAGATGATGAAATAAAAACAAGCCATGTTAGTGATAAAAGTAAACGTGGAAGACATACAACAACAACTTCAAAATACTATGTATGGGAAGATAATTCTTCCATAATTGATACACCTGGTATAAGAAGTTTAGATGTTTCAACTTTTAATCCAATTGAAATACAAGATTACTTTCCTGAATTTGAAAATTGGAGAGATAAATGTAAGTATAATGATTGTCTTCACTTTAACGAGCCTTATGATTCTTGTATAATTAAACAAGGAGTGGCTAGCGGATTTATTAGTCCAGAACGCTATGAAAGCTATTTAAGAATTATGGGAGATGTACTTGGTGAAAAAAATTATGAAAGTATATTGAATGAAGTTGCTCCAGATTTCAAAAAAAAAAACTAATTTTAAAAAATAAATAACAATTATATTTATTTTATATGACAATAATTATGTATTTGAAATTTAGATTAAAATGATATAATGTATTAGTAAACGAATGTTGTAAATTTCCTCATTATTTCCTCATTTTGTAAATAACGATAATACGGATAATACTCATAATACTATATATACTGATGTTACATTGACCGTATTTTCAAGAAATAACAATAATACTATAAATACCATAAATAAGGATAATATGAGATTGCACTGAGCATGTGGCAGTGGTAAGAAGTATAAGCAGTGTTGTGGGAAATAGCTTATTTTATAAGGGTTTGCGAGGATTTGAAAAAGCAAAAAATTACCAAAAAAATGTGATTTTTGGCAAATTGTTTGCAAAATTCCAAAAATAACGTAAACAAATTTAAAATACCGAAAAGTCAGTCTTTGAACTGGCTTTTGTTAAATTCTGTGTTTTTACTTAGAATAATGTTTATTTATGATATAATATTTATACAGGAGGTTTTATATGGTAATTATAACTAAAACAAAACAAGAAAAAATATATCAAATACCCGAAATGCCAGTTTTTCAACGTCGAAGATCGAAGGTTGTATGGTTAGGAAGACAAAAAATGTTAGCATCTATATTCAACATAAAAAGTGTTAGTGTTCAAGTCAAGGATATAAAACAAATGATTTATTCAAAAAATCCTCATTTAGTATCTTTGTATGCTAAATTTCGTTTAAATAGTGCTAGCAGTTCTTATAGTGACAATGAATATATAACTATATCAAAGTCCTCTGATTTAAACAAATCTTTAATTTATGCCTTGATAAGTACTGAATGGCTATTAGATGCCGGGTATATAGAAAATAAATCATTGGAAGAAATTCAGCAAGAATGTTTCGATTTACAAAATAAAATTTACGAATTATATGAAAGAAGAAAACAAATGATAAGTCATGTGGATATTGACTTTAAAATAAAATTATTTGAATATAAATTATCTTGTTTATCAGAATTTATATTAGATAAAGTAGATTCGGAAAAGAATTTGGAACAATCTATAACAGAAAGAGTGCTATTAAAAGAAAAAATAGCAAATTAATATATTGAAAAATGAATTATTTAAAGTTGGTTTTAATGAAAAACATTTGAAAGTATAAAACATTTTGATGAAATTGGGAATGAATATTGGGAAGCAAGAGAATTAATGCCATTATTAGGATATAGTAAATGGGAAAATTTCCATAAGGTTCTTAAAAGAGCAATGATTGCTTGCGAAACTAGTAATAACAATGTTAATGACCATTTTCCCGAATTAAGGAAAATGGTTGATATAGGTTCTAGAACAAAAAGAGAAACTATTGATTATCACTTATCAAGATATGCATTTTATTTAATTGTACAAAATGCAAATCCTAGAAAAAAATCAGTTGCGTTAGGACAAACTTACTTTGCTATTCAAACTAGAAAACAAGAATTAACAGAATTAGAGTATTCAAAATTATCTGAAGATGAGAAAAGATTATATACTAGAATTCTTGTAAATAATAAAAACAAATATTTATTTAAGACCGCTAAAGAAGCTGGTGTAGAGAATTTTGGTAAGTTTAATAATTTTGGTTATAAAGGCCTATATAATGGTGAAACAGCTAAACAAATTACAAAAAGAAAAAATATAAACAATGATGTGGAAAGTAGGATAAAATAAGGCATGCAAGAGTTTAATCATAAAATAACAATGATAAATTATATTGATGTATATAAAGTTTATAATGATTTATTTAGAAAGTTAGGAGAATAGATATGAAAGTATATATAGTTAGACATGGCCAAGTTCCTCATAATGCATTAGGCCAATATAATACTATTGATGAAGATTTGACTCAATTAGGCATTAATCAAGCAAGGGAATTAAGAGATAAAATTAAAAATATGAATTTTGATATTATAATATCTTCTCCATTAGTTAGAGCAAGACATACATCATATATTATAAATGTAAATAATCAAAAAGTTGTTTATGATGAGAGAATAAAGGAGCGAAGTTGTGGAGATTTGAGTGGAAAGCCATTAGAAGTAACAAATAGAGAAGAATATTGGAATTATAATACTTCCATACAATATGGCTCATCAGAAAATATAAAATCATTTTTTGAAAGAGTATATAATTTTTTAGATGAACTTAAAACAAAAAATTATGGAAGTGTTTTAATAGTTGCCCATAGTGGTGTATCAAAAGCGTTTAGTGGATATTTTGATGGAATACAAGATGGGGAATTTTTAAATAGAGGATTAATGAATTGTGAGATAAAGGAGTACAAATTATGAGATTGACAAGCAAAGAGGCAAAGGGACTTTTAGAAAATGAGAGACCTAATACAAAAGATGATAGGTGGATTAAGCATTGTATTAATGTTGGAAATAGCGCTGGAAAAATAGCAGAAGCGCTGTCCCAAAAAGGAATTAATGTTGATATTGATAAAACTATTACTCTTGGATATCTTCACGATATTGGTAAATATAATGGTGAATCCCATGGGCATGTTATGAGAGGTTATGAATACCTTAAAGAAAAAGGATATGATGATGATTATTGTAATATATGTTTAACCCACTCTTACTTAAATAATGATATTATTTGTACTGCAGGTGGTGTTCCAGATATTAATGCCAACCTTTTTTTAACGAATTTCATAAAACAACATGAATATTCCATTGAAGAAAAAATCATAAATTTATGTGATTTAATGTGCCCCCAAGGAAGTAAAGTCTTTACTATAGATAAGAGATTAATTGATATTATGATTAGAAGGGGTGCTTATTCAAATACACAATATCACATTAAAGAAACATATAAATTAAAAGAATATTTTGATAATTTATTAGGATATAACTTATATGATTTATTTCCAGAGATAAAAGAAAATTTATAACTAAATCTGGTTTTAGAACTAAGAATGAAGCGTATATAGCAGGACAAAAGTCATATGATGAATTTATTAATGGAAGTATTGCAGAATGTAATATTTTATATTCAGATTATTGGATGAAAGAATACTTTGAAATAAATTATAAATATTCCACATCTAAAAGATATAAGGAATCATTTAGTAATATTAAAAAAGAAATAGGTAATTATAAACTATGTAAAATAACACCTTATATTCTTAACCAAGCATTATTAAAATTATATCAAACTTCTACTACAAAGTAGAAGGCTTTATATGGTAATTATAACTAAAACAAAACAAGAAAAAATATATCAAATACCCGAAATGGCAGTTTTTCAAAATCGAAGGTTGTATGGTTAGGAAGGCAAAAAATGTTAGCATCTATATTCAACATAAAAAGTGTTAGTGTTCAAGTCAAGGATATAAAACAAATGATTTATTCAAAAAATCCTCATTTAGTATCTTTATATGCTAAATTTCGTTTAAATAGTGCTAGCAGTTCTTATAGCGACAATGATTATATAACTATATCAAAGTCCTCTGATTTAAACAAATCTTTAATTTATGCCATGATAAGTACTGAATGGCTATTAGATGCCGGGTATATAGAAAAGAAATCATTAGAAGAAATTCAGCAAGAATGTTTGGATTTACAAAATAAAATTTACGAATTATATGAAAGAAGAAAACAAATGATAAGTCATTATTGGCATTTACAGTAAGGATTACTACTGGGTATATTATCTATTTCTTTTTTTATTGTTATTTTTCCTTATAACAAATTAAATCTACATACTATTGTAATTTTAATTTTTAATACGTATTATGCTAATAAATTTGAAAACATATTTACACTTTTTATTTTGTATAATGGATTATAAATGGCAATAAAAGCCATTTATTTTTTTTTAAGAATATGTTATAATTTGTATGGTGATAATATGGATATAAAGAATATAAGGGAAACTATACTATTATTACAAGAAAAGCTTAATGATATATGGAGGTTACTTTGATGTAACTAATAAAAAGAAAAATATGAAAAATTTAGAAGATAAACTTCAGAATTTATACAGAAACAATGATTATAATTCAAGTAAAGCAATAGAATTATCTAAACAAATTGGCAATGATAAAAAGATTATTATTAATATTGAAAATTTAAAATTAACACTAGACTCATATATGGAAGTAATAGATAGTAATGAGTTGGATTTAATAAATGAAATAAAAAATGACTTAGAAAAAGTAACTAAAAGTATTAATATCTTAGAACTTGAGACTAAGTTATCATCAAAAAATGATAAAAAAAATGCAATACTAGAAATTCATCCAGGAGCAGGAGGAACGGAAAGCTGTGACTGGGCCGATATGCTTTTTAGAATGTATTTAAGATGGTGCGATAAGCATGATTATAAGTATGAAATTCTTGATTCATTGCAAGGTGAAGAGGCCGGCATAAAAAAAGTTATTGTACTTATAAAGGGGATAAATGCATATGGGTATTTAAAATGTGAAAGAGGGGTACATCGCTTAGTTAGAATATCACCATTTGATTCACAAAAAAGAAGACATACATCTTTTGCAGCCATCGAAGTTTATCCAGAGGCAAATGATGACATTAATATTGAAATAAAAGAAAGTGATATAAGGGTAGATGTGTATAGAAGCAGTGGAGCAGGGGGACAAGGAGTTAATACAACAGATAGTGCAGTTAGAATTACCCATATACCTACTAATATTGTTGTAACTTGTCAAAATGAAAGAAGTCAACTTAAGAATAAAGAACAAGCCCTTAAAGTTTTAAAATCAAAATTATATGCAAAAGAAGAAGAAAAAAGATTAGAGGAATCAGAAGAGTATAAAAAGGCGCAAAGTTCTATCAATTTTGGTTCCCAGATAAGGAGTTATGTAATGCACCCTTATTCAATGGTTAAAGATCATAGAACAAATTATGAAACAAGTAACGTAAATAAAGTATTAGATGGTGATATTGATGAATTTATTGAGGAATATCTAAAAATATAAAGGAGAAAATAATGGGATTTATTAGAAAGAAACTAATTGAAGAAGATATTTTAAAAATTGTGGAAAACAAAGATTTATTAAAAAGATATATATTATTAGTAGTGGGATTATTTCTATCTGCATTTGCTTATAATGTATTTTTCCTAAGACAAAACTTAGTATATGGTGGATCGGGTGGTATAGCTACATTATTTCAAAATTATCTTGATCCAACGATAACAATACTTATTATTCAGGGTATTGCATTAATACTCGGGTTTATATTTCTTGGTAAAAAGAAAGCATTAAATTCAGTCGTGGGTTCTATATTATTTCCACTATTCGTAAAACTGACACAAAATGTAGATATATCTATACCAAAAGACGATATTATGCTAGTTGCAATTTGTGGTGCTGTATTATCAGGTATAGCTAGTGGTCTTACAGCTAAAACTGGATTTAGTACAGGCGGGACAGATACGTTTATACATATATTAGTAAAAAAATTTAAAATAAGATTCGGCAGTGCTCAATTAATAATAAATGGTATTATAGTTTTA
The DNA here is from genome assembly GCA_017938725.1 of Bacilli bacterium. Taxonomy (GTDB): domain Bacteria; phylum Bacillota_I; class Bacilli_A; order RF39; family UBA660; genus CAG-433. The sequence continues at coordinate 8,153 of JAGBAW010000026.1, forward strand.
TTTGGTGGATATTATTATGGATGGAGAATAATATTATATGCGCTTATTATATTATATATAATGGGGATAATTACTGATAAAGTAGTGCTTGGAATATCTGAAAACAAGGCCTTTTATATTGTAACTACAGAGGAGGAAAAAGTAAAAAAATATATACTAAAGAATTTATCTAGGGGAGTAACCATAATAGATGCGCATGGTGGTTATAGTAATGAAAAGATAAAAATGATAATGGCTGTAATACCAACATCAGAATACTTTAAGGCAAAAGAGGGGATACTGCAAATAGACCCAGAGGCGTTTTTTAATATAACAGATTCATATCAAGTATATGGTGCAGATGCACATAGAAAATAAGAAAGAAAGAGGTAAGTAGTAATGGAATTTATTAGGATTATAGATGTAGAAAAAACATATCCATCCGGTGTAACAGCCCTATATGGACTAAATTTAAAAATAAAAAAAGGTGATTTTACTTTTATTATTGGTGCATCAGGAAGTGGTAAATCTACTCTTATGAAAATGCTTTATAGGGAAGAAAAACCAACTGGTGGAGAAATTATTATAGGTGGGGTAAATGTTGCCAAGTTAAAAAATAGAAAAGTATATAAGCTTAGAAGAAAACTTGGAGTGGTATTTCAGGATTTTAAATTACTTCCAAAACTTACAGTGTATGAGAATGTTGCATTTGTACTTGAAATGTTTGGATATGATAAAAATGAGGTTAGAGCTAAAACATTAAAAGCGCTTGACTTAGTTGGTTTAAAAGAAAAAGTTAAAAGTTATCCCAGTGAACTTTCTGGTGGTGAACAGCAAAGAGTCGCAATAGCAAGAGCAATAGTAAATGCACCTAAATTACTAATATGTGATGAACCTACTGGTAATCTAGATCCAGATACATCACTTGAAATAATGAAAGTATTAGAAGTAATTAATAATTTAGGAACAACTGTTATAGTTGTAACACATGATAGGGATATAGTTAATAAAATGAAGAAGAGGGTAATATTACTTGATAAAGGTAGACTAAAAAAAGATTTTGAGAAAGGAACTTATGATAAAAATGAAAAACATTAGAATTTTATTAAAAAATATTAGAGATGGTCTTAAAAATATAGTAAGAAATTTTAGTTTATCACTAGCATCCATATCATGTATAACCGTAACTCTTCTTATAGTGGCAGTTTCTATGATAGGTTCATATAACGTAGAAAATTTTACTAAAGTTATTAGAGATGACTTTACTATAGTGGTTTATATGAATAATGATTTAGACGAGGATAAGGAATCAAAAATAAAGGATGAAATAGAAAAATTATCAAATATAGAATCAATAGAGTATAATTCTAAAAAAGAAATTGCAGAAAATATGAAAAAAGAATCTGAGATATTTAATACAATAATATCATCATGGTCAGAGTCTGAAAATCCATTATATGATACATATTTGGTGAAGGTTAAGGATTCTGAAAAAATATCAAATGCTGCGAAAAGAATAAAAAAAATAGATGGTGTTGTTATGGTTAAATATGGAGAGGGTATGATAGAGTCATTATTATCAATATTTAATATAATTGAGAAAATATTGATTATTACTGTTCTTTCACTTATAATAGTAACAGCCTTTCTAATAATAAATACCATAAAGATAACAATATTTTCAAGACAAGAAGAAATAGAAATAAAAAGATTAGTAGGTGCATCTAATTTCTCAATTAAACAACCATTTGTAATAGAGGGATTATTTATAGGATTGATTGGTTCAATTATTCCAGTAATATCAACAATATATGGATATTCAACATTATATGAGAAAACAGGCGGTGTATTATTTTCAAAATTCATAACATTAGTTAAACCATTCCCATTTGTATTTATAGTATCATTTGTTTTAATTGTTATAGGTATTGTTGTTGGTATGATTGGTAGTAGTAGAGCAGTAAGGAAGTATTTAAAAATATGATTAGATATTTAAGATTATTATTTATTGTAATGTTTATATTTGTTTTATTTCCTATTAGTGCAAATGCTAAAACACTCGGCCAGTTAAAACAAGAATATGATGCTCTAGAAAAAAAATATAGTTCTACTGGCAGTAGTATAAAGGCAACTGAATCAGAAATAGCATCTGCAAAGGCGAGGATTGAAAGCATATATACTGAGCTTGATCAAGCCCAGAAAGAAATACAATCAATAACAAATGAAATATCAAAGTTAAATGAATCAATTTTTGAAAAAGATAAACAGACGAAAGAGTTAATGAAATTTTTTCAAGTTTCTCAAGGTGAATCTACATATTTGGAATATATATTTTCGGCAGATAGTATAACAGATTTTATATATAGAATAACTATTACGGAGCAATTATCAAAATATAATGATAAACTTATTGATGAGATGAATTCGATGATTGAGAAAAATAATAAGAATATTGAAAATTTACATGTTAAAGAAGAATCATTAAAAAAGTTACAGGAGGAATTAGGAAACAAATTAGTAGTATTATCATCAGAGAGAGAAAGTTTATATGACGAATATTCTTCATTAGAAGAGGATATAAAGAACTCTAAAACAATAATAGATTATTATATAAAGGCTGGTTGTACCGAAAATCAAGATATTTCAAGTTGTGCAAAAGAACAACTTCCACCAGGAACTAAATTTTGGAGACCAGTTACCGCAGGATGTATAACCAGTAATTTCGGTCTTAGAGTAGATCCATTTCAAGGTGTTTATAGAACTCATTCAGGTATGGATATTGCATGTCGTAGCCTAAGTGGTGGCAAAATATATTCAATTTCAGACGGACAAGTAGTAACTATAAACAATGTAGATCGTGGTGGTTACGGTAAATACATAATTATACATCATAGAGTAAATGGACAAAATTATTCATCATTATATGGACATTTAGAGGCTATATATGTATCTAAAGGGGATATAGTTAATAAAGATACAGTCATTGGATATATGGGTAGTACTGGTAGAAGCACTGGACCGCATTTACATTTAAATGTATGCCATGGATTAAATAGTTGTATGTCAACATCTGTCCTTACAAATCCAAGGAATTATATTAATTTTCCATTCTATGATGGAATACACTATTCATATTTCTATGATAGAACATCCTACTATAAATAAAACAGTTAGAATTTAATATCTAACTGTTTTTTTACTTATTATATATATTATAAAATTCACTAATAATTAGTAATACTATTATGAGTTTGCGATGTTTAGCAAGTATCGTATTAATTTTTTTAAAAGTATTATTTGATTTATTTATTATATCATTAATAAGTAGGGTAAACATATATAATAAAAAAATAAAAAGAGGAATACTAAGTATATTATAATAAAACGCTTTGGTGATGTTTAACTTAAATATTTCTAAGAATGCCCTTGTAAGCCCACATCCAGGGCAAGGTAGTTTAAATAACAATTTAAAAAAGCATGGTATATGGCAATATATTAATACTAAAAATATTATTATAATAAAAAAAATAAATATATATAATTTATTTTTCTTAATCAACTAGCCTATTTCCTTGAGCATCAGTATTAATACTACCTGTTAATATTAATATACCTTCTATTAATCCCCAAATAGCAGATACAAACGACAAAAGACCACAAGTTAGAACAGTAATTAATAATTGCCCAACAGCCTTACCAGTATATCCTAAATAAAAGTTATGTACCCCAAAAGCTCCTAGAAATATACCTAAAAGTCCAGCTGCAATTTTTGATTTAGGATTATTAATATTATTTGTATTATTAACTACTTCGGTATTTTGACTAGTACCATTTCCACAATTACTGCAGAAAGTATCATCGTCTTTTAATTCAGTACCACATTTTTGACAAAATTTAGCCATTTAAAACACCTCCATTAAAATAATAATAACATAAATTAAATATAAAATAAAGTATATTTTTTAAAAAATTATATGTTTGAATATCATACAAAATTATTATAAATATAATAGGCCCAAAACCATAAAAATATAAAAAAGAGTTATTTTAACGCTAAATATATAAGTATAATTTACTTATTTTTTAAATTTTATGCTATAATATCTACTCAAAGAGGTAGTATAATGATAAATTTGCAACATATTAAGGATATAATTCGTACCCTTTTTGAATTAGAAATCATATTAGGTAAGTATAAAATAGGTGATGGTTCGGATATACTTAATTTTAAGGATTTGAAACTACTAAGTATTGAGGGACATGAATATATAGTATTTTTATATAATAATAGAGTTATTAAAATTCATAGAAATCACCTACAAAGTATTTATGCATTAAATGAAGAAAATGTTTTATCACTAATAGGTATTCCCACAAAGAGAATTCTAATGCCAACTGATCCATTATATAATTTAAATAAAAACATTGTTGGATATGTTATGGTGCCAGTATTTCAAACAGGGAAGAATATATATGAAGAATCAATGGATAGCTTTTTAAATGAAATTAATATTATTTATTGTGATATGAATATATTGAATGAAGAATTGGTGTTATTAAAAGATATACATCCCGGTAATGCAATATTTAATGGTAAAATATATATAGTTGATTCTGGAAGATATGTAAATGCTAATGTATTACTTTCTCCATATATTGATTTAGATAATAAAAATATAAAAATGGTCGTTAAAGATAATAATATTGATGAAATAAACAGCTTTCTATATAGGTATATTATGAATTGTATTTTAAGTAATTTAGGTAAATCAACCAAAATATCATGCTTAATGAAAGTCAAAAAGTATTTTGAAACTAAGTCATCTGAAATGGGTACAACACGTTATATTGATATTGTAGAACATGAATGTAATAGAAATATGACAGTAATAGAATATGCTAAGACTTTAAAAAATATCATTGATATATGATAGTATGTTAGATAAAAAAAGGTAATTTTAATTGCCTTTTTAATGTAGCAAATATATTTTATAAAAAGGTTATATTTCACTATGATATAGCATTGAATAACATAGGAGGAATATACCTATATGAACAAATATCAAAAAAAATATTACGAAATTCAAAATGAAAGTATTAATAATTTAAAAAATATATCAAAGTTTGTTATGAAAGATTTAGAATTAATTACATCAACAAAATTTGTGATTGATAAACTAGATGATATCAATAAAATTTTCTATTTATTAGGAACTAAATATGCTAGATATCTTTATCCCATTTTAGAAAAATATAATTATAATTATCATGCTGAATTACAATATATAATTGCCAATTTATGTTATTATCCAGAAAATGAATTTGATAATTTTAAATCATTTAAATCATTGATATCAATAAATAGAATAGAAAATGGTTATCAACTTGAAACTCAATTTGGGGATGCAAGGGTATACATAGCAAATAGACTTATACCTGATTTATCGTATTATACAGTATATGGGGAAAGTCATCAGTGCTGTGAAAGCTTTATGTGTGATTACAAAAATGTAAGTGCAAGCACATGTCTAATCGATGATCCATTTTCAAAAAAACATTATCATTCTTTAATCAATAGCGAAGATAATATTATTGATTTATCGCATAATGCTTTTATGCACTTTGGTGATTATAATAAAATATTTGCTCCACAAATATTAAATACAGTATCAACGGAAGAAATAATGGCTGAAGCTAAGAAAATTTATAGCAAAGAAAATCTAGGTAAAGATAAGGGATTATTACTTTGTTTAGCATTAGAAAAACAGATAAAGTAAATATAAATGAAAAAATAATAGCAATAGAAGTAAATTTGTTCTTGACATATAATGTAGCACGTGCTAAAATTAATGTTAAGGAGGTAATATTATGAATATAATAAATGATATCCGTGAGAAACAAAGTCAATTAATATTAATGATTAATTCAACATTTGATGATATTATAAGAAATATTGAGTCTATACAAGATGATGAAAGAAGAAATGTAAGGGAATATGCTAGTATATATCCAATAACAAACACATCAGGATTTAAGGGAAAAAAGCCTATTTCAGTAACATTTGGTAATGTAACTAAGACTACACCAACATGGAAGTCAGTAGTTGAATTCATATTAAAAGAGGTATTAAATGATCCAGTAATGAAGGAGAGAATATCATCTTTATGTGATATAGTTCTAGGTCGCACACGTAAAAGATTATCTTCAAGTGATGAAAATATGCGTAGTCCATTAAAGCTAGATGAAAATTTATTTATTGAGACCCATTATGATACAGAAACTCTTATGAATCTATTACTTCAAATTTTAAATGGCATCTCATATGATTATAGCCAAATTAAAATTTCTATAAAAAATTAACTTTTTTAAAAACAAATTATAGGATTTAATTCCGTTAAATAGAGCAGAATTAAAATTAACGAAGTAGAATATAATTGTTTTACCACGACATCCAATAATTGAAGGAATTATTTCAATGTGATTGGAATGATTATATAAGATAAAGATAGTGTATCATATCGCTTTATAAAAGATGTTGACGTTTTAATTATCGTTATCTATTTTGGTGGAACAGGTCATAAAAAAAGTAATTATTCATAGGTAAGTATAAAAAATGTACTTACCTTGTTTTAATATTGTAAAAGGGTTATAATAATATATAAGTTTTGTGTTATTTAGTATTATATAATATTGTTTATTTTTAAAGCATATAAAAGGTCACAAGAAAGGGGAAAATTATGTTCAAATTAGTATCAAAATATAAACCATCTGGTGATCAGCCAGAAGCAATAGATGAGTTAGTTCAGGGCCTTAATAATGGAAAAAGAGATCAAGTTTTATTAGGTGCAACAGGAACTGGAAAAACTTTTACTATTGCAAATGTAATAGAGAGGGTTAATAAACCAACTTTAGTTTTAGCACACAATAAAACTCTAGCAGGACAACTCTATGCAGAGTTTAAAGAATTATTTCCAGAAAATAGAGTAGAATACTTTGTCTCATATTATGATTATTATCAACCTGAAGCCTATGTTCCATCTAGTGATACATTCATAGAAAAAGATGCATCGATTAATGACGAAATAGACGAATTAAGACATAGTGCAACCTCTGCCCTTATCTCTAGAGATGATGTTATAGTAGTAGCATCTGTATCATGCATATATGGTCTTGGTGAGAAGGAAGAATATGAAAACAAAACACTATCTTTAAAGGTAGGAGATGTAATTGATAGAGATGAAATACTAAAAAAACTAGTTGATATGTTGTATGAAAGAAATAATATGGATTTAGTTCGTGGTACATTTAGAACAAAGGGTGATACTATTGAAATAGTACCTGCATATTCTAGAACTAATGCATATAGAATTGATTTATTTGGTGATGAAGTAGAAAAATTAATTGAGTTTGATACTACTACAGGTGCAGTTATAAATCAAAAGCAAACAATAACTATATTTGCCGCCTCTCACTTTGTAACAAGTGACGATAAATTAAAACTTGCTGTTAAAAATATTAGGGAAGAATTAAATGATAGACTTAAATATTTTAAAGATAATAACAAATTATTAGAGCTACAGAGATTAGAGCAAAGGACAAATTATGATTTAGAAATGCTTTCTGAAACAGGATTTTGTAAAGGAATAGAAAATTATAGTAGACATCTTGCATTTAAAAAATCAGGTGAAGCTCCTACTACACTTATTGACTTTTTTCCTAAAGACTTTCTACTTGTTATAGATGAATCTCATGTAACTCTTCCACAAGTTCGTGCGATGTATAATGGTGATAGAATGAGAAAAACAACCCTTGTTGAGTATGGTTTTCGTCTTCCAAGTGCACTTGATAATAGACCATTAAAATTTGATGAATTTGAAAGAAAGATAAATCAGGTAATATATGTTTCAGCAACACCAGGAGATTATGAACTTGATAAAACTCATGGTGAAATAGTAGAGCAAATAATAAGACCAACAGGTCTTCTTGATCCAACAATTGAGGTTAAACCATCATTAAATCAAATAGATGATTTAATAGAGCAAATTCAAAATAGGATTTCTAAAAATGAAAGAACACTTGTTACAACCCTTACAATAAGAATGAGTGAGGAGCTAACAAATTATTTAAAAAATGTAGATATAAAAGTGGCGTATCTTCATAATGAAATTAAAACTTTAGAAAGAATGGAAATAGTAAGAGATTTAAGATTAGGCAAATATGATGTTGTTGTTGGTGTTAATTTGCTTAGAGAAGGTATAGATATTCCAGAAGTATCTTTAATTGCAATATTGGATGCTGATAAGCAAGGCTTCCTTCGAAGTGAGCGAAGTTTAATTCAGACAATCGGAAGAGCGGCAAGAAACTCAAATGGGCATGTAATTATGTATGCAGATTCTATTAGTGATGCCATGGATAAAGCTATTAAAGAAACACAAAGAAGAAGATGTATTCAAAGTAAATATAATGAAGAAAATAATATTATTCCAAAAACAATTATAAAGGATATAAGAGATGTAATCAAAAATACAGACTCTAATAAGGATGAAAAAATAACAAAAACGTATAGCAAGAAAGAAAAACAAAAGATAATGGATAAAATAGAAAAAGAAATGATGGAAGCTGCTAAAGGATTAGATTTTGAAAGGGCAACCGAACTTAGAGACATCTTATTTGAAATGAAAATGGAATAATATAAAAAAATTAATTCTCATAAATTAATTTTTTTCTTTTGCTAATATTATAAAGTGAGTTTAAAATACCTTTTCCATTTTCTTTTTCATCTATAATAGTATATTCAACATCATTGCCAAAGTCCTTAAATATCTCATTTAATAAATTATTATTAATATTACCATCTACATAATATAAATTTATAAAATTACCTTGATTTTTTAGACTATCTACGTATTTAAATACTTCACTTTCCTTACAAAAATCACCTTCATATAATAAAGCTCCACCATTATTAATGTCTTTGTAATAAACATTACCTAAAAATTGGTTTCCTAGATATATATTTTTTTCCCTTATATAATCTAATATGTTTCTAAAAAAATATGTAAATATATTTTTATTTTCGGTTTCATCACAAAAACTAATTATTATTTTTTGATCACCTTCTATTTGTGCAATTTCATCTAATTTGTCTAATATTTTTTTAAATTCGTCCCCATCAATTTTCTCAAAAGTATTATAAATACTCGTAATGAAAAGTAATATTCTCATAAACATTCCCCTATTCATAATATAGTATTCAAAAACAAAAATAATGACAATTTATAAATTAATATGCAAATTATATTAATGAATATAAAGTGTAAAATTTATAGTAATATTATTTATTAATTCAATTTATTTATGTATAATTTATATTAATAGGGTAGGTGAATTAATATATGAATAAAATAATCGTTATAATTAATGGAACGGGCGGAAGTGGTAAAGATACATTTGTAGAATTCGTTTCAAAATATAAAAAAATATATAATTTTTCATCTGTAGAAAAGGTAAAGGAAATAGCAAATTTAGTAGGTTGGAGCGGTTCAAAAACAGAAAAAGATAGAAAGTTTCTAAGTGATTTAAAAAAATTAACAACAGATTATAATGATATGTCTTTTACTAGCATTAAAAATGCTGTGGACAAATTTAATAATTCTGATAAAGAGATTATGTTTATACATATAAGAGAACCAGAAGAAATAACAAGAGCGGTAAATGAATTTAATGCCAAAACATTACTTATTAGAAAAGAAGGATTAGATTCAATTACTACTAATTATTCAGATGCTAGTGTTGAAAATTATAATTATGATTATATAATAATAAATACTACTTTAGAAAAATTAGATGAAGCTGCGGAAAAATTTACTAAAAAATTAGGAGAATAAAAATATTCTCTTTTTTATGCTTTGTGGAACAATATATTACAATTCTTTTTCAATGGTGCTTTTTTATCACAAGATATTTTAATAAAATTTATTAAAATATTAAAAGACGTATATTATACATTAAAGATAAACAAAAAATGAAAGTTATTTTCTTAATAGTTATAGTTTAATTGAGGATACATTTGAAATACTGGATACATTTATTTTAACAATTAAGCCATCAAAAACGTTTAATCTAGATTATGAATAATATGAACGAAGATAAGGGTAAAGAGATTTTTAAATTATTTGAAAGCATTATTTCAGAATATTATTAGTCAATATGAGCAAGTTGATAATAAAAGTTATAAGTATATAAAGTAAGGTGAAGTTATAAATTAATTATAACTTTTTATTTTTATTGCATAATAATAATGGGTGATATATGTGATAGTAAGACTTGGATATGTTGCGATTAGTAAAACTTTAGATAATGTTACTTCATCTAGTACTATAACATATACAAATTTTATAAAAAATAATGATTTTAGGAAATTAGACAATATAATTAAATCTAACTTTGAAGATTTAACAAAAATATTAAATTATAATATAAAAAACAATATACATTTTTATAGGTTAACATCTAAATTAATTCCACTAGCAACTCATAAGGGTGTAGAGTTTGAATACATAAATAAATATAAAAATTATTATGAAGAAATATCAAAATTAATAAAAGAAAGTAATATGAGAGTCGATGTACACCCGGATCAGTTTTGTGTACTTAATAGTACTAATAAGGATGTATTTGAAAATACTATTGAAATACTCAAGTATCATATTAGTGTTTTAAAGGCATTAAAAATAACCAATCCAATTATAGTATTACATGTTGGGAGTAGTGTTTTTGGAAAAGAAAAATCAATAACTAGATTTATAAATAATTTTAAAAGATTACCTAAGGAAATTCAAAATGCGATAGCACTTGAAAATGATGACAAAATTTATAATGCAGATGATGTTCTTGCAATTTGTAAAAAATTAAATATACCATTTGTTTTAGATTATCATCATGAAATATGTAATCCATGTATAAATATAGATAATATATTAAGTGATATATTAAATACATGGAAAGGTATTAATCCAAAAATGCATTTTTCATCTCCTAAGAACAGAACTAAAAAAGACTTTAGATCTCATAATGATTTTATATTTAGTGATGATTTTATTTTATTTTTAGAAAAAATAAAAAAATATAATACAGATATTGATATAATGCTTGAGGCAAAAGAAAAGGATAACGCTTTATTTAAATTAGTTAGAGAACTTAAATATAAAACAAATTATAAGTTTATAGATGAAACAAGTTTTGAAGTTAAATAATTACAAGAAACGACAAAATTCCTCATCAATTATTATTATAATATTAATTGGGTGAATTATAAATGAAAAAGTATAAGGATAATCTCTATTTGGGTTATAAAAAAATTGATGATATTAAATTTAAGGGAAAAATAGCAAGAATATATAATGGTTATTATTATAGTATGTTTCTTAAATTTAATGATAAAGCTTTTTTTGATTTAGAAGATAATAGTATTTATCTGAAAGAACAAATAAAAATTATTAGTAAACTTAAAACGAAAGACAAAGAAATTAGTGAAAGGGGCTTATCAAGAAGATTAGTTTACAAATTAAAAACTCTATGATGATACTTAAATTTATATAAGACAACTATATGTCTTTTTTATATATAAGGAAAGTTCGCCAAAAAAGCGAAAAAATAACACTAGAAATAATCTAGTGCCATAGTGTTGAACTTTGTCAACATTCTAAACCCTAGTAATTTTACTAGGGTTTATTATAATATTAAAAACTATATAATAAATAATTATTGTTGTAATTGATTTAGTGATGTCGATAGCTTGTTATATTCCTCACTAATTTTATTTTGTTCTGCTTTTTCTAAACAGTACCATCCATTTTTAAATGCAAGTTCAAATAAATTTCTTTGAGACTTTTTAATTTCTAAAAACATTTCGTATATTTTACCAAACAAAACCTCATTACTAGCCTCATTAAGAGCAATTGTCATATTTACACTCATATTTTTTTCTGTTTCAAGCATATCATTTAGATAATTTTCATCATTCATTTCTATTGTTGCAGGAACTTCAGTTTTAGGATTTTGAACTTTATTATTATTCATAATTACTTTCCTCCCTCATTTAAAAGATTTAATAGATTTGAAGATATATTTTTATGCATTTCATATATGTTTTCGAGTTCGTTTTTAATCTCTTCACTAGTTACTTCATTACTATAATGTAGTGCTTTTTTAGCAGCAGTAAAATTCCATTCAAACATATCAGATATATAAGATAAATCTTTTGTTGATATAATGTTGGGAACATTGTTCATAATATCATATCCTTTCCAGTAATATTATGAACTTTTATTTTTAAATTATTCATCTATTTGATATAATATAAGTAGGAGATAAATTATGAAGAAAATTTTAAGATATTTAATATTACTATGTATAAGTTTATTTTGTCTTATAAATGTTAGGGCAGAAGGGATTCAAGATGTTTCATCAAATAATATTATTCTTTTAAATCTAAACGATAACAAGGTAATTTATGAAAAAAATGCAGATGAAAGAGTTAATATTGCAAGTTTAACTAAGTTGATGACTATGATTGTTTCAATAGAGAATATAAGTGATTTTAATGAAAAAATTTTAATTACTAGTGATATGATAGATAATCTTGCTTATGATTTGTCAAAAGTTGGTTTTAAGAGTGGTGAAGTTGTAACATATTATGATTTATTATATGGGACGCTTCTAAAATCTGGTGCAGATGCTACTGATATACTAGCTATAAGTATAAGTGAATCTGTAGAAGAATTTGTAAAACTAATGAATGAGAAAGCACATGAACTTGGCATGACTAATACAAGTTTTGCCAATACAATTGGAATAGAGCAAGATAATCATTATTCAAGTGCCAGAGACATTTCGATTCTATTAAAATATGCTTTAAATAATAATATATTTAAAAAAATATTTACCACTGAGCACTACATTTCTACTAATAATAATCATGATATGTGTGGACCATTAAAGTACCTAAAGGAATTAGGTATGGATTATGTAAAGGGCGCAAAGACAGGTTATACTGATATAGCAGGACTTTGCTTAGCTAGCATATCTAATTATAATAATGTAGATTACTTATTAGTAACAATAGGCGCTGATTATAAAAATAGAAAACAACATTTTGAAGATACAAAAACCATATATCAATATTATTTTAATAATTATGAATATAAAAAAATATTATCAAAAAATGATGTCTTAATTAAATTAAAAACAATATATGACGATGAATATGAAGTATTAAGTGATAAAGATGTGTATGCATATTTAAATAAAAATATTTCATCAAATGATTTAACATATGGATTTGATGGGAAAACACTACTTAACAAAACTATTAAAAAAAATAATTATATAGGTAAATATTATATTGAATACAATAACGAGATACTATATAGTAAAAATATAAAATCACCAGTTAGTGTATCAATGAGTTTATCATATTTTCTTAAACATAATATTTTAATTTTAGGGTTAATATTATTGACATTTATCCTATTTATAATACTTATGAATAAAAAAAGAAATAGCAAGAAATAATAATAATAGGTGAAGAGTATGTATTATTATTTAAACTATTTTTTTATTTTTTCAATACTTGGTCACTTATTAGAAACTATTATATTTACAATATTTGACTGGAATTTAGAAAGTGGATTTTTATATGGATATTGGACGCCAGTATATGGATTAGGTGCAGTCTTGATATTATTAATATCAAAATTCATATTTAAAAAACTTAATGTAAACAAATTTTTGGAAATCATTATTTTTTTAATTGTTATAACACTGGTATTAACCTTGATCGAATTTATAGGAGGAAATCTATTAGAGTCTCTATTTAAAAAGGATTTTTGGAATTATTCAAATCATAAATATCATTATGGTAAATATATTGCGCTTGATATATCCATTATATGGATGATATGTTCTTTAATATTTTTATATTTAATAAGACCTTGGATGGATAAAATAATAAATAAAATACCTAAATTTTTTACTAACTTATTTATTGTATTTTTTATTTTAGATTTAATTTTTACAATAATTAATAAAGTAAAAATTTAAATTGTATAAATTCTACTACTTTTCTTTTAAATAAATAAAGCCCTTATGTAAAATAAGGGCTAGATATTTTACCAAAAAAATATAATATATGTTGACTAAAAAATAACAAGGTAAAATATCTATAAATATTATACAAGATAAAAATGTTTTTTACTATATTAAAGTTTATAATTTAAAAAAATAAGTAAAGTAATACGTGTTATTATTGACTAAATTTGTCTAAAAATGTATACTTATATATATAATGGGAAAAATAAAAGAATAGTAGAGGAGTAAAAACATGGGTAATAAATTAAAAAAATTAAATAGTTTGCTTTTATTTATGTTCTTAATGTTTCTTTCTACTACAATAGCATATGCAGGATTATCCACGAAACTTGCGATAACAGCAGAAGCTAAGTTTAGACCAGTAGCAGATATAAGAGTGACAGGTATTAGTTTATCAAGTGTTACTGGTTCCGCAAGGTTACAATATGAACCTGAGTATAATGTTAACTCCACAACTACGGGTTTTATACTTCCTGATACTAGTTCAACAATAACATATAAAGTAACTGTTGCTAATAATGGAACTATTGATCAAACTATATATAATATGATAACAGCAAGTACAAATAATAATAATGTTTCATATACAATATCAGGTTATAATTTAAAAGATCCTATTCCTTTTAAAAGTAGTGTAACTTTTTATATAACATTTAAAACAACTTCAGGAAGTAATACTACAATAAATTATAAAATAAACTATGATTTTAGAAAATTATATAAAGTAGAATATGATTCAAATGGTGGAGAAAATGTTCCTGAAAATCAAATGAAATATGAAAATGTTGATTTAACTATTACGAGTGATATACCAACAAAAGAAGGATATAAATTTAAAGGATGGAGTGATTCTAAAACAGATGGCACAATAAAATATACACCAGAGAGCAATTACACATTAGATAAGGATATTCTTTTATATGCAGTATGGGAAATAAATACGTATAAATTAGATTTAAGTTATAATGTAGATGGTACCTGGTATTATGAAGGTTATAATAACAGAATACTTACAGGAATAAAAGTAGATGGGATAGATAAAGGTTATCTAAATGATTTTGATTTAAATGTCGGATACGGAAAAGAATATGAAATATATGGATTCAAATTAGATGGCGTTAACATACCTTATTCAAAAAAATACATAGTAGATGGCACAAATCATTTAAATATATCATTTTATACTATTAATTTTGTTGTTAATAATAACGAGTATGGTGAAGTTGATACTCAAAATTTAATAGTGTTACCTGGTACAACATTTGAGCCTTTAGCAAGTACATTAACATTATCTGATTCTAGAAAAGTAAAGGCATCATTAAAGAACTTAGAAGGATATACAACAGAATTTTCAAATTTTACATATAATCCTAATAGTACAACTATAAATTCAAAAACAACAATAACTGCAAATTTTACAAGGAAAATTAATCAATATACATTGACTGTTAAACCAAATGGTGGTACATGGGATAATAGCACAAATGACAAGACATTTAAACAAAATTATAATACCACTAGAAAAATCTTAGTACCAAGCAGTAATGCCTATTATTCAATTAGTTATGATGCAAATGGTGGTACAATATTATCATCAGGTAATATAACGGCGAGTAGAGATTTTACAGGATGGTCATTGACTGGTAAGGGAAGTATAACAAAAACTGAACCTCTTTCCTCATCTTTTCAAACATATACTTATGGTGCAAGTGACGATGTATTAACAGCAAATTATAATAGTACTGCAAATACTATAACAACAGCAACAGTAAGAAGAAGTCATACAATAACATATAATGCAAATAATACAGGTGCATCGATAGGAAAACTAAGTGAAAAAATATCAGATGTAATGAATGGTTGGTATACAAAGGCTAGTGGTGGAGAAAAAAGAGCAGAAAATGGAGGAAAATATGCCCCAACAGCAAGTGAAAAATTATATGCACAGTGGACAAAGGGAACAGTAACACTTCCAACAATAAAAAAGACAGGTTATACATGTTCATTTAATACAAAGGCTGATGGAACAGGAACAAGTTATGAATCAGGTTCATCAGGTTATTCAATAGACTCTGATACAACTTTATATGGTATTTGTGAAGCAAGTAGTTATAAAATAACTTGGGATAGAAATTATTTAGATTCAAGTTTATGGACAGATACACATTTAACAAATAGATATAGTTCGTCAGGCACGGCTCCTACAGCTAAAACAACAATAACTGATAATACTGTAAAATATGGACAATATATAGAATTTACAATGCCTACAGGAACAAGTAGAGGTCCATATTATCTTAATTCAACTTATTTAACAGCTGGAAGTACATACACATGGAGTGTATACGTAAAGGCAAGCTCAGCAAAAACATTGATTATTGGACAAGAACAGGGAGGAACGCAAACTGTAAATGTAACTACGAGTTGGCAAAAATTAACATATACATTTACGGCAAAAGAATATCAATATAAAGGATTTATATTCTATCTTACATCTGGATCTACATGGAGTGAAGGCGATAAATTATATGTACATTCATTAGAAATAATGGAAGGAACACCAACCAATACAACATCTACAAAAACATATGGAGCAACATTAGGAACGCTTCCTACACCAGATTCAAGAATTGGTTATACATTTAATGGGTGGTTTACATCTGCAACAGGTGGTACTAAAATAAACAGCTCAACAGTTGTAAAAAGTGACTCAACATATTATGCAAAATGGACACCTAATACATATGCAATATCGTTAGATAATCAGGACGTAACGACAACAGGTACACAAACAATTTTTGAAAAATACGAAACAGGTATATATTTAGATGAAAATTTAACACAAGTAATGACTACAAGTACTAATTCAATAAGAAAACCAATAAAAAATGGATATACATTTAAAGGGTATTATACTGGTAAAGATGGTACTGGCATTCAAATGATAGATGAAAATGGATATATTACTGGTAATTTAACAAATAATAAATACACATCTAATACAACTTTATATGCATATTGGAAAATTAATAAAGTAAATATACAATATGATATGAACGGTGGAAGACTTGGAACTATAAATAATAATGATATATCTACTTCCGGTTCATTGATTACATATCAAGGTACAACAATAATACATGCTCTAGATTATGGATCTAAGTTAGGAGAATATGGCCTTTATGATTATAATAATCCAGGATTTATCAACTTGGTTAGAACTGGATATTATATAAATTCAAATTATGTATGGAATAAAAACCCAGATGGTACAGGTAGGTCGTATAATCAGGTTACTCAATATTCTGCAAGTGATTTTTGTGATGCAAGCTATGGTGATTGTACAATGACTTTATACGCTAATTGGTATCCAAATGCATTAATATTTGATAATCAAACAAAAGATATAACACGTAGTACAAATGCCCAAACAATAGAAATAACAGGTGCAAGTAATGGGACAGGAAATTATATATATAGTGAGATATCAGAGAAGAATTCAAGTAATACTGCTACAAATTACATAAGTATATCAGGAACAACAATAACAGTCGCAGCAAATATACCAGCAGATACATATAAATATGTAATAAGAGCAACAGATAGTAATTCAAATGTTACAAAGGATGCAACCATTACAATTAAAGTAAATAAGTTAGATAATCCAATTGTTGTAACAGCAACTGATTCAGAATATACTGGTTCTTCACAGCCTCTAGTATCAGTTAAAAATGCTCAAGGGAATGTATATTATAGTACTAGTACACAGTTAACAAGTTCAAATTATACAAGTGGTAGTACAACTATTCCAAGTGCTACTAATGGTGGAACATATACAGTTTACTATTATGTTACAGGCAATGATAATTATAATTCTAAATCTGGAAGTGTTGAATCTACAATATCTTATTTAACATATGAAATTAGACTAGATAATAAGGATGCAACAACACCAGGAACTTCTGTTATATATGGTAGATATGGCGATGGAATATATTTGGATAGTAATTATACAAAACATATGACTTTAAATTCAAATCCGATAACAATACCTAAAAGAGAATATAATTTAACCTTAAATTACAATGACGAGTATTCGACAACAAGTGATAACTTAAAAGTAGATTATACCTTCCTTGGATATATTAATACTGAAGCATTAGTCACGTACATAGATGGTAATGGATACTTACAAACTATGAATGAGTTTAATGGATTAGATGTTCATAGTAATGAAGCATTACAAACAGCAACTGTTGAATGGGAATATAATGGAGTAACACTTCCAACAGAAGTAGCAAGATTAGATTATACTTTCCTTGGATGGTATACTAATGCGATTGGAGGAACTAAGGTAACTAACTCTACAGAAATTACTGAGGATACTACAATTTATGCTCATTGGATACAAAATCCAGCAATAACTGGTGGTAGTGATGATTGGACTAATACTTCAAGAACAATATCTGTAGAAGAAAATGGTAGATATGTTACAGATGTCGAAATTACAAAATATCAATATTATAAGTCAACAAGTTCTATGTCACTTGTAGGTGGTACTTGGACAGATTGTACTACATCATCTACATCTCAAACATTTACTGATGAGGGAGAATATTATATATTCTTTAGGTCTGTATCATCACAAGGGTATAGTAATCCATCAAACTCTCAAATTGTAAGAATTGACAAAACAGCGCCAGGAGCTACATCATCAAAAATTAGATACGAGTCATCAACAGGAAAAGAAGCGCAAAATGATACATGGACAAATAGAACATTATGGTGGGGTGATTTTACCGCAAACGATACATTATCCGGTATAAATCATTATGAATATTCAGATGGTTGTACAGGAACTAAGAGCGGAAATTTAGAATCATATACATCTGAAGACGACAAGGTACGTGCATTTTGTATAAGAGCAGTTGATAATGCAGGTAACGCTGGAGCTTGGTCAGAACCTTATGTCTTTAAGGTAGATAAAACACCACCAGAAATTGCTCAATCAAAAATTAGATATGATTCATCAACAGGAGCAGAAAGAACTAATGCCAATACATGGACAAACAAAACGTTATGGTGGGGTGATTTCTTCGCATGGGATAATTATCCTACAGCTGAGAATTATGGTGCTGCATCCGGTATAAATCATTATGAATATTCAACTAATTGTACAGGTGAGAAAACCGGTAACCTATCATCAGAATATACATATGATACACAAATTAACTGGACTTTCTGTATAAGGGCAGTTGATAATGCAGGTAACGCTGGAGCTTGGTCAGACCCTTATTACTTTAAGATAGATAAAACATCACCAAAAATTCTTGGTACAATCAAGTATACTACTAAATCATGCTCCTGGTCAGGAAGTTGTACTGTAGCAAATCAAAGTGAGTCTATACTAAATGCAAATACTACTATAAATGGATGGAATTCTTTTGATTATGCCGTTGATTGGACAGAAACTATTGATGAAGGTGGTTCAGGTATAAAATCCGTTACATGGTCAATTAATGATGAAGGAGCTTCCTCATTAACATCGGATACTAAAAAACTTGTTACCGTGGTTAATAAGGGAACAACACCATCTAATTGGACGCAAAACATTTCAACCGCAGGTGCTAGATATGCAGAAATCAAGGTTGAGGATAATGCTGGTAATATAAGAAAAGTGTATATTACTACTTATGTCGATAAAGTTAACCCAAAAATAACACTAAAAGCGTATAAAACTAATACAACGACCCAAGTTAGTTCTGGCACTACATCTGATAAATATCTTTCATTTATTGCTACTACAACTCAGATAGGATTAGGTGGCGGTACAATTAAATACTGTGGTTCAAGAACAAGAGGATGCACTCCTAATCTTACTACAACAAGTGGAGCAAGGATTAATAGATGGTATAATGGTGATAATGCTCATACTACAGGAACATGGTATGTAAATGCCTGCATAATGGGGAATAATGGAACTATATATTGTGTACCTGAGTTTACAGCAAAGGTAAGCCCTTAGTTTATAAATAAAAAAATTTAACTTATCTCTTTTGAGGTAAGTTATTTTTTGTGCAAAAGTTAAATAATTTTATGTTTTAAAAAATAAAATTAATTGTTATATAATAGGATATATGTTTTTTTACTATAAACAATTTTGAATTTAAGTCATATAAATATTATAGGGAGGAATTAATATGAGTAATAGTAAACTTGTAAATTATACCGATTTAACAACACACTATGGATCAAGAAATGGAACTAAAATTGATAGAATCACGTTACATCATATGGCAGGCAACCTAGCTGTTGAAGCATGTGGTAATGTATTTAAGACTAGAGAAGCATCGTCTAATTATGGAATAGATAATGATGAAAGAGTTGGACTATATGTGGACGAGTCAAACAGAGCCTGGTCAACAGCAAATCCGTCAAATGATAGAAGGGCAGTTAATATTGAACTTGCAAATGATAGTGGCGCTCCAGATTGGCATGTGTCAGATAAAGTAATTAATAAATGTATTGAATTATGTGCTGATATATGTAAGAGAAATGGAATATTAAAGTTAAGTTATGATGGAACAGAAAATGGTAATTTAACTGTGCATAATATGTTTATCTCAACAACATGTCCTGGTCCATACCTTCAAAGTAAACTTTCTTATATTGCTGATGAGGTAAATAAAAAATTAGAAAATTCTGATGATAGGACACCACCTGTGGAAGGGATTACAGCAACCATTCAAAATACGCTAAATTCTAGATATGGTTATAATATAGTGGTAGACAATATATATGGCCCTGATACACATAAGCATATGGTAAAAGCATTACAACATGAATTTAATATTCAACTTGGATCAAAGATAGCGGAAGATGGAATATTTGGTCCAAGAACAAAAAGCTCGTGTCCTGTACTTAGAAGTGGAATGAAGGGTAATATAACATGGTTAGTACAATCAATGTTAGTAATTAAGGGATATAAATTAGATAAATATGGAATGGATAGTGTATATGGAAATGAGACAATTAATGCAATAAAAAAATTTCAAAGTACAGCCAAATTAAGTGTTGATGGATTATGCGGTAAAAATACATTTGAAAAATTATTTAGTTAAAATAAGACTTATCTCTTTTGGGGTAAGTTTTATTTTATCAAAAATATATTAAATTTATATATTCAGGTAAAGAGTTTTGTAAATAATAAAAAATTAATTGTAGAAAATATATAATTAGTATAAAATGAAATGCAAAAATAAAATATTATTGATTTGGCAATAAAAAAATAAAGTGATATCCTTAGAAAAAAGGAGGATATAATGAATAAAGTCAGATATAAAAAATTAAAACCAGGAGAAATAATACCATTAACATGTGATTTCATGTTTACAGAAATATTTAATAATGAAAAAAATATGGATATAATAGAAAGTTTTATATCAAGTTACTTTGGAATAGGAATAAAAGATATCAAAGGAAATATAAAAATAATGTCAAGAAATTTAGGGATAGAAAATAAAAAAGAAAAAAATAAACAAATAGATTTATTATTAGATTATAAAGGAAATAAAATAAACATAGAATTAAATAATGATGGACCAAAAGGAAAAGGAGAAAGAAATATAGTATATGCAAGTAAAGTACATTCAAAGAATCTAAAATATGGGGAAAGAAATTATGTAAATATATCAAAAACATTACAAATAAATTTAAACAACTATAGTTGTAATGAGGATAGATTGATAGAAAACTATTATCTAAGAAATGAAAAAGGAAAAAAGTTAACAGAAAAGTTACAAATAGACATAGTAGATATGGAAAAAGCAAAAGATATATGTTATAATGCACATAATGAGAGAGAAAAAAGAATACAAAAATGGTGTTTAGCATTACAATCAAGAACTCTATTAGAATTAAAAAAGAATTTGGGAGAAGATATAATGAGTAAAGAAACTAAAGAGAAATTAGTAGAAAAAGTAGAAGAGTTAAGTGAAGATGAAGAGCTAATATGTCTATATACAGAATTAAGTGATAGGGAGTTAACATATAATACAATGTTATATGAAGAAACAGAAAAAGCAAGAGAAATAGCAACTAAGGAAGGTTTAGAGGAAGGAAGAAGGCAAGGAATCGAGCAGGGTATCGAACAAGGTATTGAGCAAGGTATCGAACAAGGTATTGAACAAGGTGAAAAGAGTAAATCCCTTGATATAGCTAAAAATATGTTAAAAGAAGATACCGATATTAACTTTATATCAAAAGTTACTGGTTTACCAATTGATCAAATTGAAGCTTTAAAATAAGGCTTTAATTATAAAGGTAAACTATGTATATTGTTCTAATATAACAATTTTATCCTATTTAATTTTGTCTCAATAAAACCTTCTATTTTTAAATTTTTTATTTCTCTCATTAAAGCACTTCTATCAACTCCTAAATAGTCAGCAAGTTCTGTATAATTAAATTTAAGGTAAAATGATTTAGAAAGATTTTCTTTTTCTTGAATTTTAAAGTATTCAAGAAGTTTTTCCCTAATTGTTTTTTTTGTTAATATATCTATTCTATTATTCATATTTGATACCTTATGTGCTAGCATTTGGAGCATATTATTAATAACTTCATTGTGGTATGGGCAAGATTTCTTGCATCTTTTTATTATGTGGTCATAATCAAATGTAATAACAGTACAATCTGATATAGCAATTACAGATAATTCATCACTATAAGAAGTAAATACTTCTCCAAATATTGAACCTTTTTCTAATTTTTCTAAGATAATTCTATTACCATTATAATCATTTTTAATTAGATTCGCATTCCCATCGATTATTATTCCTATTATATTTGTATTTGCAAGATTTGATATTATAGTTGTATCTTTTTTATAAGCTATAGATTTTGCATTAAAACAATTAAGCATAGACTTTACATTTTGTTCGTCAATACCTTTAAATATAGTAATTTCGTTCATTTATAAGGCCTCCCAACATTTAATTTTTTTAATAAATAAACTAATTTAATTATATTTCAAAAAAGTTGCAAATGCAACACTATAATTAAAAAAACTTTGATATAATGATAATGTAAAAATAGGAGGAGAAAGTAGTATGAAAGTTGTAAAAAGAGATGGTAATACAGTTAATTATGATAGGAGTAAAATAAGAATTGCTATTGAAAAAGCAAATACAGAAGTTGATCCAAAGGAAAGGGCATCATCCAAGCAAATAGATAATATTATTAAATATATTGAGGATATGAAAAAGAAAAGAATGCTAGTTGAAGACATTCAGGATGAAATTGAAAAAAAATTAATGGAGTATAAAAAATTTAATCTTGCAAAGGCTTATATTGTATATAGATATAATAGAGCCTTAATTAGAAAAGCAAATACAACAGATGAGTCAATACTTAGATTAATTAGGAATGAAAATAAAGAATTAGCGGAGGAAAACTCTAATAAAAATACAATGCTTGCTTCAACTCAAAGAGATTATATTGCGGGAGAAGTATCAAGAGATCTAACAAAAAGAATTATGCTTCCAGAAAAAATTTCAAAGGCACATGAAGAAGGTGTATTACATTTTCATGATGCAGATTATTTTGTTCAACCAATATTTAATTGTTGTTTAATTAATATATCAGATATGCTTGATAATGGGACTGTTATGAATGGTAAATTAATTGAAAGTCCAAAATCATTTCAAGTAGCATGTACTGTAACAACACAAATAATTGCGGCAGTTGCCTCTAACCAATATGGTGGGCAGTCTGTTGATATGAAACATTTAGGTAAATATTTAAGAAAGAGTTATGAAAAATTCTATAGTAAAATTGAAAAAAAATACGGTAAAGAATTAAATAAAAAACAAATAGAGGAATTAGCAAAGGATAGACTAAAAGATGAATTATCTGCAGGCGTTCAGACAATTCAATATCAAATTAATACATTAATGACCACAAATGGACAATCTCCTTTTGTAACTTTGTTCCTACATCTAGAAGAAGGGGATCCTTATATTGAAGAGAATGCAATGATAATTGAAGAGATATTAAGACAAAGACTTCAAGGTATTAAAAACGAAAAAGGAGTATATGTAACACCTGCATTCCCTAAACTTGTATATGTTTTAGATGAACATAATGCGCTAAAGGGAGGTAAATATGATTATTTAACTAAACTTGCTTGTGAGTGTTCTGCTAAAAGGATGTATCCTGATTATATATCCGCAAAAAAAATGAGAGAAATTTATGAAGGTAATGTATTTAGTCCAATGGGATGTAGAAGTTTCTTATCTCCATGGAAAGATGAGAAAGGTAATTATAAATGGGAAGGTAGATTTAATCAAGGTGTAGTATCAATTAATTTACCTCAAATTGGTATATTATCTGAAGGAGATGAAGAAAAGTTCTTTAAAATTTTGGATGAGAGACTTGAGATTTGTAAAGAAGCTTTAATGTGTAGACATCATGCACTTCTTGGAACGCTGTCTGATACATCTCCAGTACACTGGCAATATGGTGCTATTTCAAGGCTTAAGAAAGGTGAAAAGATTGATAAGTTATTAAAGGGTGGATATTCAACATTATCATTAGGTTATATAGGCATATATGAGACTACAAAACTTGTAAAAGGTGTTTCACATACTACTGAAGAAGGAGAAAAATTTGCTCTTAAATTAATGAAATATTTAAGAAAAGCCTGTGATACATGGAAAAAGGAAACTGGACTTGGTTTTGCGTTATATGGAACTCCAGCTGAAAGTTTATGCTACAGATTTGCTAGAATAGATAAAGAAAAATTTGGTAGTATAAAAGATATTACTGATAAAGACTATTATACAAATTCTTATCATGTTGATGTTAGGGAAAAAATTGATGCATTTAGTAAGTTAAAATTTGAAAGCCAATTTCAACCTATATCATCTGGTGGATGTATATCATATGTTGAAATACCTAACATGCAAAAAAATCTAGATGCATTAGAGGAACTAGTTAAATTTATATATGAAAATATTCAATATGCTGAATTTAATACTAAGTCTGATTATTGTCATGTTTGTGGATTTGATGGTGAAATTATAATAAATGATAACAATGAATGGGAATGTCCAAATTGTGGGAATAAAGATCATTCAAAGATGAATGTTGCAAGAAGAACCTGTGGATATCTTGGTGAAAACTTCTGGAACGTTGGTAAGACAAAAGAAATAAAGGCTAGGGTAACACATTTATAATGTACTATGCTGATATAAAAAAAGTTGATATAGCAAATGGACCAGGAGTTAGAGTTTCTTTGTTTGTAAGTGGATGTACACATCATTGTAAAGGGTGCTTTAATGAAGAAGCTTGGGATTTTAAATATGGCAAAGAATTTACTAAAAAAGAGGAAGATTATATAATTGATTTATTATCCAAAGATTATATAGAAGGTATTACATTTCTTGGAGGAGAGCCATTTGAATATGTTAATCAAAAGGGAATATTGCCATTAATCAGGAGGATAAAGCAAGAACTACCGAATAAAAGCATATGGTGTTATTCAGGTTATACATTCGATAAGGATATATTAGGTAACATGTGTAAAAATAATGACGAAACTAAAGAACTTATTTCCTATATTGACGTTCTTGTAGATGGCAAATTTGTTTTAGAAAAGAAAAATATAAGGTTAAAGTTTAGAGGCTCTGAAAACCAGAGAATAATAGATGTTAAAGAGAGTTTAGCAAAGAATAAAGTTATACTTTTAGATAAATATATGAATTAAAGAGGGTTTTAAAACTCTTTTTTTAATTTATATTTACTTTTTTATTAAATAATGATAAAATGTATTTAGAATAAAGAGGAGCGAATAAAATGAACGATTTTTTACAAAAAGTAATGACTTTTATAAATGAAAATACATATATTTTAATTGGAATTTGCGTATTTTTAATCTTGGTTTTAATAGGATATTTAATTGATAATAGTGTTAAATCTAAAAGGGTAAGAAATGATATAAAAAATAAGGATCAAGTTCCAGAAAATATAAAGAATGAAATAATAGAAGAAGCAAATAAAGAAAAAGTAAATGTATCATCCATTACTAATGAAAAAGATGAGTTAGATTTAGAAACTAGCATATCAAAAAAGGAAGATCCAATAAGTTTAGAAATAGATGATGTTAATGTTGAAAATAGTGAAAGAGAGATACCCACAAATAATTATGGAATAAATTTAGATAGTAAACTAAATATACCTATTCAAAATTTGTCATCTAATGATATTACTTCAAATCCAAATATTGATGATATGAGTAATGATTTAATTAGCGAAAACTTAAAACTTGATAGTAATAAGTACACTAATTCTGTAAATGAGTCAGACCCTGATTTAAATATAATGCTAAAAGAA
The DNA here is from genome assembly GCA_017938725.1 of Bacilli bacterium. Classification (GTDB taxonomy): domain Bacteria; phylum Bacillota_I; class Bacilli_A; order RF39; family UBA660; genus CAG-433. The sequence continues at coordinate 34,676 of JAGBAW010000026.1, forward strand.
AATGATAGTAGTAAATTATATAAAAACGATAAAAAACTATCAGAAATTTTATCAAAAGCAAATATAGAAGAAAAGAATAATAGTATAGATAGTAATATATTTGATACAGATATTTCAAATATCACGGTTAATAAAGATGTAGAAAAAAACAAGGTTGATATAGAATCTAATAATAGTGATGATGAACTTGAAAAAATAATGAAAAAACTTTCTTCAATGAATAATAGCGAAGATGACAATTATACTAATATTTTTTAAATAGAAAGGTTAATCCTTTTTATTTTTTTAAGGTAAATGTATAAAAAAAATATTATTTATGATATAATTTATATTACTGGGATGTGAGTTATGAATAAACTAAAAATAATAATATTATTCTGTATAATAACACTTCTTTCTGGGTGTTCTGTGCAATATAATTTAAAAATTAATGAGGATAATACAATTAATGAAAGTGTTGTAGCAACGGAAAAGACAAGGAGAATGGAATCATATACAAGATTAAAGGATAGACAAGCAGTTATGTATTTATATAATATGTTTAAAAGAAAAAATGAAAATATTAATATAAATTATATAAACGAAGATACTAATACAATTGCCACTGCATTTACATCCCATAATGATATTAATGATTATGCTAATAAGTTTAAAAGCGATGTGTTTGAAAGCATAAATATTGAGAAAAATGGTGGTGTAATTACTTTTACGGCAAATCAGAGTAAATTATTGGGCGAAAATTCAGGATATACGTTAGTATATGATGATATTACTATTAATATAGAAATCCCATACGAGGTAACTTATAATAATGCAGATAGTAATTCAGAAAGTGTTTATACTTGGAATATAGGAAAAAATAATAACCTGAAGACAATAAAATTCTCGTATAAAGAGGGCTCTATAAAGGAAAAAATTAATGTTAAAATAAATGATAAAGTATATAATATAAATTATGGTTTAATAGCTATTGGTTCACTAATAACCATAATATTACTTATTGTAATATTTGTTTATATAAAGAATAAAAAGAATAATATTGTTTAGGAGGATTAATATGAATTTAGAAAATTTTTTGACTATATTAAAGAAAATAATAGATATATGCTTAGTATGGATAGTATTTTATTATATTTTAAAAAACGTAAGAAAAAATGTTAAATTTTCACTTTTGTTTAAAGGAATTTTAGCCATAGCTATTATAAAGTTATTAAGTGATTATATTGGACTTACTACAGTCGGGTTATTATTTGAGTATATTATTTCTTGGGGTCCACTTGCAATTATAATAATATTTCAACCGGAAATTAGAAATGTATTAGAACAACTTGGTAAATCACAACTTTTGGGTAGACATAAAGTATTATCAGTTACAGAAAGAGAAAAATTAGTTTCAGAACTTGGTATAGCAGTAGATTATTTAAGAAGAAATAGAATAGGTGCTTTAATAGTAATTGAAAGAGATACATCACTTTCTGAATATATTGAAAGAAGCAAAAAACTATATGCAGAAATATCAAATGAATTATTAGTAGCAATATTCTTCCCAGATAATCCTCTTCATGATGGTGGGGTAATTATACAGGGGGATAAGATAACTTGCGCAGGTGCAGTATTCCCAACTACTGTAGATATGAAATTTAGTAAAAGACTTGGAACAAGACATAGAGCAGCTATTGGTATATCAGAAGAATCAGACTGCCTAGCAATAGTCGTATCAGAAGAAACTGGTAGAGTATCACTTGCAATAGGTGGTAAATTAAATTATAATTTATCAGTTGATGAACTAAAATTAATGATATTAGATGAATTGATGCCAAAATCAGATACTTTTGTTGTAGAAAGTGATGAGGAGGATGAAATAGATGAGATTAATTGAAAAAATATTTAAATTTATAGATAAAAAAATAATTGTTCCAATAACTAAATTTTTTGTATTTGTTGGTGAAAAAATAAAAATAACTGATAAACCATTAGAAAAGGCATTATCTAAAAAAAGTAGTATGATAATATTGTCATTAGTTTTAGCAGTTATAGTATTTTTCATAGTAGATAAACAAAATACAACACTTCTGGAGACTAATGCTGAAGTTATTTATAATGTTCCCCTAACTGCAACGTATAACAATGAAGAATATGTTGTAGAAGGATTACCAGAAACCGTTGACATAACATTGATTGGTACAAAGGCTAATTTATATTTAGCAAAACAACTTCCAACCCAAGATGTAACAGTAGATTTAAGTGATTTAAAGCCAGGAGTTCATAAAGTTAATTTAAGATATAAACAATCAATAACATCCGTAGAATATAAATTAGATCCATCTGCAGTAACCATTGTTGTAAGCACAAAACAGTCAGAGACAAGGAATATTGAGTCAAATATAGTTAATTTAGATAAATTAGATTCAAAACTTGCCATTAATGATTTAAAGCTAGATTATGATGAAGTAATTATAAAGGGTACAAAGGAAAATTTATCTAAAGTATCTACAATAAAAGCATTAGTAAATGTAAATAACATGGTAGATCCAAAAGCAGGTACTAATACTTTAAGGGATGTTCCATTAGTAGCATATGATGAAAATGGTGAAAAAATGGATGTTGAAATGGTTCCATCAAAAGTAACTGCTACTATAGAAGTTGAATCACCTAGTAAGAGTGTACCTATAGAAGTTGAAGTTAAGGGTAATGTAGTATTTGGTAAGGCTGTAAAAAACATAACTACTAACGTGCAAAAAGTTACAATTTATGGTAGCTCTGAAACATTAGATAATACAAATAAAATAAAGGTTAGTGTAGATGTCAATAATTTAAAATCTGATAAGGACTATACAATAACTATTAAAAAACCATCTGGTATAAGAGAAATTTCAGAAAAGACAATTAATGTTAAAGTTGAACTAGATGATGAAGCAACTACTGAGTTATCTGGTGTTAAACTTGGATATATTAATTTGGGATCAAACTATACAGTCCAAGCAACAAGTGAAAGTTCTACAGAGGTATCTGTAATACTAAAAGGTGTTGAGTCAATAATAAAGGATATTACATCTACTGAAGTAGAAGCCTATGTAGATCTTGAGGGACTTGGTGTTGGAGAACATGAGGTCGAAGTAAAAGTAAAAGGTAATGATTCAAGGGTTAACTATTCTTCAAAAGTAACAAAAACCAAAATAAAAATCGCTGAAAAATAGCGATTTTTTGTTGACATTATATCGAAAGTTTAGTAAAATTTTAATTGGTACATTTATTAACCCCACATATAGATTAACTGTGGGAAGGTTAATCTATCAAAGAAAGGGAAATATATATGAAAACATTTATGGCAAAACCAGCCGAAATTAAACGTAATTGGTATGTTATTGATGCAACAGGTATAAGTTTAGGTCGTGTTGCAACTAAGGCTGCATCTGTATTACGTGGAAAACACAAAGCAATTTATACACCTAATGTTGATTGTGGAGATTATGTAATAATAATCAATGCTGATAAAGTTAAACTTACAGGAAATAAGCTAGAACAAAAAATGTATTATAATCATAGTGGTTATACTGGTGGATTAAGAGAAAGAACTGCTAAAGTAATGCTTGAAAAATATCCTGAAGAAATGATGGAAAGAGCTATTAAGGGAATGCTTCCTCATAATAGACTTGGTCGTAAAATGGGTAAAAAACTATTTGTATACAGAGATTCTAATCACAAACAGATTGCTCAACAACCAAAAGAAATGAAAGTAGACTAAGGAGGAAAATTATGGCAAATAAAATTTATTATGGAACAGGTCATCGTAAAGCATCTATTGCAAAAGTAAGAATGACATCTGGTAAAGGTAATATTACTATAAATGGAAGAGATGTTAATGAATATTTACCATTTCCAACATTAGTTATGGATTTAAAACAACCACTAGAAGCAACTAATACATTAGATAAATTTGATATTAATGTAGATGTTAAAGGTGGAGGATTCTCAGGACAAACTGGAGCTATTCGTTTAGGTATAACAAGAGCATTATTAGAATATGATAAGAATACTGACCCTGCATCAGAAACTTCTTTTAGGAGAATTCTAAAAATGAAAGGGTTTATTACCAGAGATTCTAGAGTTAAAGAACGTAAGAAACCGGGCCTTAAAAAGGCACGTAAAGCACCACAATTTTCAAAACGTTAATATTGCGAGAAAAAATATCCTTTACGGATATTTTTTTGTTAGAAATTTAATTTATTTTTATCTAAGTACCCTATCACTATACCATTTGATACAAAATATATTCTATCGTTAAATGGTAGATTGTGAGTATTTAAATAATTTACACATTCCTCAATAATTTTATTTTGTTTCTTATTTTTTGTATTAATATCATCTGCAAATTCATAATTGTTATCAAGAAATAGGTAAATATATCTACTATTCAAAATTTTAAATCCATTAAACATAGTTATCACCATTATTATAATGGTAAATAAATACATATATTATTCATTAAAATTCAAAATATCTATTTTTTGCTTTATCATTACAATCTTTTCCACTTGAAAAAGAGGTATTTAAAAATATATTATCTAAATTATTTATATCATCATTTTTATATAAAATTTTATTTACATTATTTATAATTTTAAGTGCATTGAAGGTAGCGATATCATATAATTCTAAAAATGAATAATTATATGTTTCATCTTTATATCTTGGATGACACCATGTTTTTTTATTTAGATTAAGATAATATTCATCATTATCTAAATCATATGCATAACTTATTGGAAAAAGTTTACTTGTTTTATCTGAAGTAATTTTATCAATAAGCTTATAGAATTTTAATTTTAATCTAAATGGATCATATCTAAGTAGTCTATAAGATATCCTCATATTAAATATTCCCTGTTTTAAATACAAAGACATATTATTAAATCCATATGTTTTCTTATATACATGATTAACCATTTTACATAAAATTTTAGATACCTTGGTATTAAAACAAAATTTATGTATCTTAAATTTGTTTGGTAATATACCTTCTCTTTTATTTATCATATATGCATCAATATAATTTTCCATATTGCTATGTTTAGTATTATACTTATATGTTTCTTTTCTTTTTTTATTAAAAATACCAGATTTATATGTAATATATGGATGAACTATAGAATCTAATGAATAATGGCATATATAGCCATACAAGAACGATATTATTTCATAATTGTTCTGTAAATCATTATCATATATATAAGTTATCATATTTTTAAAAAAATCTCTTGTATTATGCTTATGCATATAATTACCAATTTTCCTTGTTTTGTTAAAATTAGTTATAAAAAAGAAAATATCATGACCCTGACTATATGTCTTTAAGTTTTCCTTATAATTTGATAGATTTTTTTTGATACTTTCATCCAGTTTGTTATAAACATCACTTGCAAAGTATGCATGAGTAATTGTTCCAGCCATATATTTATCACCCTACTAATTATAACAAAATTATATATAATTATAAATACATTAAATTTAGGTGTATAATCGGTATTCTCTTCTTTTTTTATTTTTATTTACTAAACTATTTAAAAAAAGTATAAATTCTGTTAAAATATAATATAGCAATTAAATATAAGGAAGTGTTAAAGGATGGGTAAAATAATATCATTAGTAAATCAAAAGGGGGGTGTAGGTAAAACTACAACTAGTATTAATTTAGCAGCGTCTTTAGGTTTGCTTGGGAAAAAAGTTTTACTAGTAGATTTAGATCCCCAAGGTAATACAACCACAGGTGTAGGCATTGAAAAGGGAGATTTAAATGTAAGTATATATGATGCTCTAATAGGAACAATAAAGCCAGAAGAATCGGTAAAGAAGACTAAGTTTAAAAATCTAAGTATTATTCCATCTACAATTACTTTGGCGGGTATTGATATAGAATTTATGGAAAAGACAAGAGAGGATTCAACGTTTTTTAAAGGTTCACAGTTAAAAAGAGTTCTATATGGACTAAGAGATAATTATGATTATGTTTTAATAGATTGTCCACCATCACTTGGAATACTTACAATAAATGCATTAACTGCAAGTGACTCAGTTCTTATACCAGTTCAATGTGAATATTTTGCACTTGAGGGTATAATGCAGCTTTTAAATACAATTACTCAGGCTAGAAAAAACCTAAATCCAACACTTGAAATAGAAGGTGTAGTGCTTACTATGCTTGATTCTAGAACTAATTTAGGACTAGAGGTAGTTGAAAATGTAAGAGGCTTTTTTAGAGAAAGAGTATATGATACTATAATCCCAAGATTAATAAGATTAACAGAAGCACCAAGCCATGGAAAACCAATAGCAAATTATGACCCAACTAGTAGAGGAACTGAAGCATATATTAATTTAGCAAAGGAGGTTATTGCTAGAAATGAATGATAAAAGAAAGGCACTTGGAAAAGGGCTAGAACAATTATTTAGTGAGGAAGGTTTAAACTTTCAAGATTTAGAAACTTCTATAGTAGAAGAAGCAAAAAATAGTAATATGGTTGAAGAAATACCATTATCAGATTTAAGACCAAATCCATATCAACCTAGAAAAAATTTTGATGAAGAGGCATTAAATGAACTTGCAATCTCAATAAAAGAGCATGGTGTATTTCAACCAATAATAGTTAAAAAAAGTATTAAAGGTTATGAAATTATTGCAGGTGAGCGAAGATTTAGAGCATCTAAACTAGCAGGGCTTACTACAATTCCCGCAATAGTTAAAGATTTTACGGATGAAGAAATGATGCAAATTGCACTTCTTGAAAATTTACAAAGGGAAAATTTAACAGCAATTGAGGAAGCAAAAGCATACAAGTCAATAATAGAATCAATGAATATTACACAAGATGAACTTGCAAAAAAAGTAGGAAAAAGTAGAAGCCATATAACTAATATACTTGGGCTTTTAAAATTACCAGTATCAGTTCAAGATATGGTTTTATATAATAAAATTTCGATGGGACATGCTAGAGTTCTAAGTAAACTTGATGATGTAAAAAAACAAGAGGATTTAGCCCAAAGAGTTATAGATGAAGATCTAAGTGTTAGAAACTTAGAAAATTTAACATCTAATAGCACTCAAAAAATAGTTAATACGTCAAGAAAAAGAACAAATGATGAATATAAATATATAGAAACATACCTAAAAGAGAAATTAGGAACAAGTGTTAAAGTAAGTAATGATAAAATATCAATTAAATTCTCAAGTATCCAAGATTTAAATAGAATATTGGAAATAATGAACATTGATATTGATGAATAATATGGAGGATTATATGAATATATTTGGTATAGAAATATCAGAAAAAATATATTTACCAATTTTTATAATAATATGTGCTCTTATATTAGATTTAATTATAAATATAGTATTAAATAATAAAATAAAAATAAGTAAAAATCTAACTAAACATGAACAAAGAAGTAGAGAAACGGTATTAATATTAATAAAAAATATTATAAAATTCTTAATAATAGTTATAGTTATTTTAAGTATAATGCAGATATTAGGTGTTGATACAAGTGCATTAGTCGCAGGGGCAACTGCAATAAGTTTAGTAATAGGTCTTGCTTTCCAAGATATACTTAAGGACTTTTTAGTGGGTGTGGCAATAATAATGGAAAGTCAATTTGCAATCGGAGAAATAGTAGAAATAAATGGATTTAAGGGAGAGGTAATTTCTTTAAATTTAAAAACTACGAGACTTAAATCATATACAGGAGAAGTTAGAATAATATCTAATAGGGCAATTAGTGAAGTTACAAATTATAGTTTATGTGATGTTATTGTAAAAATAATTGTATCTGTTTCTTATGAGGATGATATCAAAAGGACAGAAAAAGTATTAGAAAAATTAGCATCTGAATTAAGTGAATCAATAACTGAATTAAAGGGTGGTATTAATATTAATGGGATAGATTCATTATCATCTTCATCAGTTGATTTTCTAATTACTACAAAAACTAGTATTAAAAATGAGCAGATAGTAAAAAGAAAGATGCTCAGAGAAATTAAACTCGCCTTTGATAAAGAAAATATAAAAATACCATATCCACAAGTTGAGGTGCATTATGAAAAATAATTATGAAGTAGGAAGTAAGGTAATAATGAAAAAAAGTCATCCCTGTGGTACAAACTTATGGCTTGTAGTAAGAACAGGCATAGATATAAAGCTACAATGTATAAATTGCGGTAGAACTATAATGATTCCAAGAATGGAATTTAACAAAAAATTAAAAAAAGTAGTGGAGGAATAATATGGATAAAGAAAGCAAAAAATCTAGGTTGCATCCTGTTTGGTTTTTTATATTATTAATAATTATCACAATAATATTAAGCGCAATTTTATCATTATTTAACTTTCAAGGAACCCAAACAGATATATCACTTGGATCATCTTCTACATCTGTTTTAACAGTAGAATCACTAATTAGCGAAGATGGTATTAAATTTATAATTTCGGAGTGTGTAAATAACTTTCTTAAATTTGCACCTCTTGGATCATTAATTGTAGGTCTTATTGGAGTAGGTCTTATGATAAAGGTAGGCTTACTTAAATCAATATTTAGTAAATGTACTAAATTTATTCCAAGAAAGACAATGTTCTTTATATTTTCTCTACTATGTATAGTGATGGGCTTTAGCTCAGATTTGGCATTTGTTATAATGATACCGATAGCAGCTATATTATTTACAGAGTATAAGCGAAGTCAAGTAATTGGAATGACAATGGCCTTTGCATCAGTAGCAGCAGGTTCTAATATTAATCTATTTATAACATCAATAGATTATAGTTTGATAGAACTTGCTAAGCCGGCAGTTAATTTGATTGATCCTAACTATACATATGGGTATACTGGTAATTTATTCTTTATAGTTATTTCTAGCCTTCTTTTAGCACTATTAATAACAATAATTACGGACATATTAAGTAAGACAAGACCTGTCCGAATTGGTAATGATGAATCTGAAATAAGTGAAAAATTAGATAAGAAGGGTCTAAAAAGGGTCTTTATAACTCTTGGAATTTTAATAGTAATATTTGTATATTCCATAATTCCTAATTTACCATTATCAGGATTTTTACTTGACTCTAAACAAACACTATATGTTAATAAATTGTTTAGCGCAAATGCCCCATTTGTTAATGGTATTTTGTACATAGTATCATTTGCATTTGTATTGTGTGCAATTGTATATGGCATAACAACTAAACAAATAAAAAATGAAAAAGATGTAATTAAATATTTATCAAATAGTCTAAATGGATTAGGTGAAATGTTATTACTCTTATTTGTAGCATCACAATTTATATCATTGTTTAAATATACAAATATTGGTAATGTTATTACTGTAAATATATTTAATTTAATTGAATCCTCAGGAGTTTCATTCGTAGTATTAATATTATTAGCATTTTTAGGTATAGCAATTTCAAACATATTTGTCACATCAATATCTACAAAATGGACGCTTTTTGTTCCGGGCCTTATTCCATTATTTATGAAATCTAATATTACCCCAGAATTTACAGGCGCTATATTTAGGGTAGCATCTTCAGTAACAAATCTAATATCACCTGTACTTCCTTATTTTGTAATATTCATAGGATTTATCGGTCTATATAGTAAAAGTGATTTCAATATAAAGAAATGTTATAAATTAATAATGCCATATTTTATATCTATAGCAATATTATGGTTATTTATAATATTTAGCTTCTATGTATTAAAGGCCCCAATAGGACCAGGTGTATATCCAACTATCTAAAACAGTCAATTGATTTGATTGTTTTTTTCTTTTACTTAGGTTATAATATAACAAGCTCTGGATGTGATTACATGGGAAATTTAGAATTTAAAATAATTAGCTATAATAGTGAGGAATACTATGATATAAAAATGAAGTTGCACAACTGGGATAATAAACACACCTATTTTCATACCGAATGTGAAGATGATTTTGAATTAGAAACTTTGCTTTCAAAGCATAAATATTCAGTTGCACTTTATGAATGTAATAATATAGTTGGATATGGGGAGATTGCTAATTATTATAGTAGTATTTCTGCAAAGAGTAATATATTAACTCCAAATTTGAAAATATCATGTATTATAAATCCTCGATATAGAAAAAAGGGTTATGGCAAGATATTACTTGAATACTTAATAATTTTTTGTAAAAGAAAATATGATAACTGCATTCTTGAAGCCGAAATATTAAAGAAAAATAAAGCATGTCTTAAGTTAATAAATGATAATGAATTTAAATTAGTTCAATCTAAGAAAAAGAGTCTAGTTTTTAAAAAGAAATTATAAAATATGATTTATTATAATTGTCAATTATGATATACTATAAAAAGAAATGTGTGAGGTGTAAAGATGGGTTTAACAGCAGGAATAGTAGGGCTACCTAATGTGGGTAAATCTACGTTATTTAATGCAATTACAAAAAAAAATATATTAGCGGCAAATTATCCATTTGCGACAATTGATCCAAATGTAGGAGTTGTAGTAGTACCTGATAAAAGACTTGCTAAATTAGAAGAGATGGTACTACCAGAAAACGTTGTACCAACTTCTTTTGAATTTATTGATATTGCGGGGCTCGTAAAGGGTGCATCAAAAGGGGAAGGTCTTGGTAATAAGTTTTTATCACATATTAGAGAAGTAGATGCTATATGTGAGGTAGTTAGATGTTTTGATGATGAAAATATTACACATGTTGAGGGTAATACGGATCCTATTAGAGATATAGAAATAATAAATTTAGAATTAATATTTTCTGACTTAGAGGTTATAAATTCTAGGATAGGAAGAATAGAGAAAAAAGCAATATCTACTAAAGATAAAGAAGCTTTATTTGAAGTACAATTAATGAAGAAAGTAAAGGATGCTTTAGAAAAAAATATTCCTGCTAGAAGATTAGAATATACAGAAGATGAAGAAAAAATATTAAAATCATTTAATTTACTTACAAAGAAACCTTTAATATATGTTACAAACGTAAGTGAAGAGGATATAAATACAGGTAATATTTACGTTGATAAGGTAAAAGAGTATGCTAGTAAAGAAAATTCTGAAGTAATTATAGTATCAGCTAAAATGGAAAGCGAGCTTAGTGAATTAAACGAAGAAGATAAAGAAATATTCCTAGAAGAATTAGGTATAAATGAAAGTGGACTTAATAAGTTAATAAATGCTACTTATTCTCTTTTAGGTCTTGCAACCTATTTTACCGCAGGGCCTAAAGAAGTAAAAGCTTGGACATTTAAAAAAGGTATGAAAGCACCTGCTTGTGCTGGAATAATTCATAGTGATTTTGAAAAAGGATTTATAAAAGCAGAAGTAATATCTTTTTCTGATTATGTCTTATATAATGGTGAGAAGGGTGCTAAGGAAAATGGTAAAGTGCGTTTAGAGGGAAAAGAATATGAAATGCAAGATGGAGATATATGTCTATTTAGATTTAATGTATAAAAAAGAGGTAATTAAAAACCTCTTTTATTTTTTATATAAAACCATACACCACATGTACCAATTACTAAAGTAAAAACGCTAAAATAAACAAATACATCATTATTTTTTACTTCTTGTTTAATTTTACTATTATTATATTCAGGTATATCCATTCCATTATAATTACCATTTATAGGTTCATTTTCAAATCCTTTGCTATCAGTAGCAATCGCAATTATTATACTAATAATTAATGGAATAAATAATAAAATTATTGTATATTTTATAGCTTTCTTTTTCATATAATCCAATTCCTTTAACAAATAAAAGTATATCACTAACATACATAAAAATCAATAAAATAATTTTACTTTTATTTTATAATTTGTTTACATTTTAATTTGTTTTTGTTATAATACTTGTGCGAGTATTAATTTACTCTCTGCCTAAATATTTAGGCCATTAGTCCAAAGGGAGGTGTAAAAATGAAATATGAAATTTTATTCATTGTTAGACCAGATTTAGAAGAAAGTGCAATTAAGGATGTTTTCAAAAATTTTGAGGCAATTTTAGTTGATAATGGAGCTAAAGTTTTAAGCTCTAAAGAACTTGGTCAAAAAGAATTAGCTTATGAAATAAAAAAACATAAAAGTGGATATTATTTCTTAATTAATGTTGAATCGGATTCAGATGCAATAAATGAATTTGATAGAAAAGCTACATTAAGTGAAGATGTAATACGTCATATAGTAATAAAATTAGATAAATAAAAGAAAAGTAGGTGCATTATATTATGAATAAAGTAATGTTAATTGGAAGAATAACAAGAGACCCAGAACTAAGATATACTAGTTCTAATATCCCAACTGTTAGATTTACTTTAGCAGTAAATAGACCATTTGGAAACCAAAATGGGGAAAGAGAAACAGATTTTATAAATATTGTTGTTTGGAGAAAGCAAGCAGAAAACGTAAAAAAATATGTTACAAAAGGAAGTTTGGTTGCTGTTGAAGGTAGAATTCAAACAGGTAGTTACGAAAAGGATGGACAAAGAATTTATACTACAGATGTAGTCGCTGATAATGTTCAATTCTTAGAATCTAAATCACAATCTCAAAATAGAATGCAAGAAGAAGTAACACCAGCTGACTTTGCTTTTAATAATGATAGTGCGCAAACAACTGATATGAGTGAAGAAGTATTTGCTGATTTTGGTGATTCAATTGAAATTAGTGATGATGATATAGCATTTTAATATAGAATAGGAGGTATGAGCTTTGGCTGAATACAGAAAGAAAAGAAAAAAAGTATGCCAATTATGTGCTGGTAAAGAATTAGATTATAAAAACGCAGAAGACTTACGTAAATATATAAATGAAAAAGGTAAAATATTACCTAGAAGAGTTACTGGTACATGTGCAAAACATCAAAGAATAGTAGCAACTCAAGTAAAAAGGGCACGTATGATGGCAATTTTACCATTTACTAAATAGAACTTTTATGAAGTGATATAAAAAAAGTAAACAGAAAAAAACTGTTTACTTTTTTATAATGAACATCAAGATTTTCATAAAGGTCTTTCCTTAAATTTTTAAGACTACTACGCAAATTAAAAATTTCAATAATATTATCAATTATAGTATTTGATAATATATATTCATTATTATTTGAATATGATGTATTAAATTTGATATTCGTTTATTATTTAAATTTTTCTTATTTTTTCGTATCCAAGGATTATATAAATCCAGCCTAATTTTTCATACATTTTATTGATTGACCATATTTCAGCAATATTATATTTTTCACGATATTTACCATTGAGCACTTTACCTTAAAAAAATTCTTGAGAATAACTATCTTCTAAATCTTACAAGTATCTTTTTTCATATAAAAATCTCCAAAATATTTTAGTATTTATTATAATACAAAATATGAAAAGGCAAATGATTTTTATTAATTATTTTTCTTTGGGCTAATTACTGACATATATCAAAATTTGTTGTATAATATAACTAGCATAATTATTTTGAAAAGAGGTGCCTATTATGAAAGTTATATTTTTAAAAGATGTAAGAGGTCAAGGGAAAAAAGACGAAATAAAAGAAGTTAAAGATGGTTATGCAGAAAACTATTTAATAAAAAATGGCTATGCAATAAAATATACAAATAGAAGTGGAGAAATTTTAAATAATCAAATTTTTACAAGAAAAAAGGAAGAAGAAGAGCTAATAAAAGAATGTGAAAAAATAAAAAAGGAACTAGAAAGAATTGAAGTAGTATTTAAAGTAAAAACAGGTAAGGAAGATAAAGTATTTGGTACTATTTCAAGTAAACAAATATCAGAGGAATTAAATAAAAAAGGTTATAGTATAGATAAGAAAAAGATTATTATAAATAATCAAATTAATACTTTAGGCATAACAATAGTAGATGTAGTTTTACATTCTAAGGTAATTTGTAAATTAAAAATAAAGTTAATTAAGGAGTAGTATATGGATAAAAGAAATATGCCATACAGTTTAGAAGCTGAACAATCGGTATTAGGATCAGCTTTTTTATCTAAGTATGCGCTTCAAAAATTATGTGATGAACTATCTAGAGACGATTTTTATTTAGAATCGCATATGAAAATATATGATGTTTTATCTGAACTTAATGAAGAGGGAAAACCTATAGATATAACTATAGTTACTGATAAATTAGAGAAAAATAAAACATTGTCTAGCATAGGGAATATAGAATATTTATTAGAGGTTATTAATTCAGTACCAAGTGCATCAAATATTGATTATTATATAAATATAGTACATGAAAAAGCATTACTTAGAAGATTAATTAGTGTTACTAACGATATAGCAGGAGAGGCTTATTTAGAAAATGGTAATGTTAATGATATATTAGATGGCGCAGAGGCAAAAATATTAAATGTTGTTAAAACAAGAAAATCATCAGAGTTTCATAAAATTCAAGATGTTGTTTTTAAAGCGCAAGAAAACCTAGAAAAATTATGTAATCAAAAAGGTGAAATTACAGGACTTGCGACTGGTTTTTATGAAATAGATAAATTAACTAGTGGACTACACGAAAATGAATTTATAATAATTGCAGCAAGACCTGCGATGGGTAAAACAGCATTTGCACTTAATATTGCGACTAATATTGCTAAGACAACAAATAAAGCAGTTGCCTTATTTAACCTTGAAATGAACGCTGAACAATTAGTTACTCGTATGTTTTCATCTCTAGCACAAGTGGAAGGTACTAAACTTAGAACAGGAAAACTCGATAATAATGATTGGGCCAAATTAAGTGAAGGGATAAGTCAGCTTGCTGATACTAATATATATATTGATGATACACCTGGTATTACAATTGGAGATATAAGAAGTAAATGTAGAAGACTTGAAGCATCAAAAGAAGGACTTGGAATAGTTATAATAGATTACTTACAACTTATTTCAGGTAGTAACAAATATGCTGGAAATAGGCAACAAGAAGTATCAGAAATATCAAGAGGTCTTAAAATGATGGCTTTGGAACTAGGCGTTCCTGTAATTGCACTTGCACAGTTATCTCGTGCTGTTGAGGGAAGAGATGATAAAAGACCACTTATGAGTGATTTAAGGGAATCAGGATCTATTGAACAAGATGCAGATATAGTAGCATTCCTTTACAGAGATGATTATTATAATAAAGAGGCAAGAATGGAAGGTAATATAAGCATTAGTGAATTTATAGTAGCTAAACATCGTAATGGCCCAACTGCTACTATAGAACTTTTATTTAAGAAAAATACTAGTACTTTTGCAAATTATAGTAAAGAAGAAGTATAGGAGGTAACTTTGTGGATAATTTTAAAAAATATATTCCAATTATAATTTCTTTGATAATGTCTTTTATTATAATTGCTATTATAGGATTTACCAGTACTCAAGATAGTAAGATAAAAGAAGTTTATAATGTATATTTAGATGGTAAATTACTTGGTTCTATCAATTCAAAAAAATCACTTGAAAAATATATAGACAAAGAACAAAAAGAGTTAAAAGAGGAATTTAAAGTAGATAAAGTATATATACCTAATGGAATAGATATTGAAAAATGTTTAACACATGATACAAAAATATTATCTGAAAAACAAATATATGAAAAAATAAAAGAAGAAAAAAGTTTTACCATAAAGGGATATGTAATTAGTATAAAAGACTCTGATAATAATGAAATAAAAGTGAATGTTTTAGATAAAAACATATTTGATCAGGCAGTTAATAAAGTACTTACAGTATTTGTAGATTCTAAGGATGTTGATAATTATAAAAATGAAACTCAAAAAGAAATAGAAACAACTGGTAGTATAATAGAAAATATTTATATAAACGAAAAAATAACTATAACTGAAAGTTATATATCTACAGATGAGATAATATTTACAGATGTAACTACTTTAACTAAATATCTATTATTTGGTTCCTTAGATAAAGATGAGGAATATGTTGTTAAGCCAGGTGACACTATTGAAACAGTAGCATTTAATAATAAACTTGGCATTGAAGAATTTTTAATAGTTAATCCGGAATTTACTAGTAGTAATAATTTACTTAGTGTTGGTCAGAAAGTAAGCATAGCACTTATTGATCCCGTATTTAGTATTGTTGTTGAAAAACATATTGTTGAAGATTTAGATAAACCTTTTGAAACTGTTGAAAAAGAGGATTCAAGTATGTATGTCGGTACTACGAAAGTTGAGACAGAAGGAACAAACGGCGTTCAAAGAGTAACTGAAAAGGTTAAATATATTAATGGAGATCCTCAGCCCGCTATTATTACTAATGTAAGTACCATAACTGAGCCAATAAATAAAGTCGTATTAAAGGGTACAAAAACGTATTCAAGTGGTTATAATGGTGGTGGAACTCCTGCGGTAGTATCTGGTAATTATGGATGGCCCACTATATATCCTTACATTGTAACTAGTGAGTTTAAATATCGTTGGGGTAGGTTACATGCTGGACTTGATATTTCTGGATGTGGATTTGGTTCTCCAATATACTCAATTGCCAGTGGGACAGTGACTGACGTTGTAAATAATTGTCCAGGGCAAGGATATTATGGAAGCAGCTGTGGTGGAGGATATGGTAATGTTGTTTATATCAATCATGGTAATGGTATGATTGTAAAATATGCACACTTGAATTCGGTAACAGTAAGAGTCGGACAAACAATTTCAAAAGGGCAAGTGGTTGGTACTATGGGGAATAGTGGATCATCAACTGGTACGCATTTACACTTTGAAGTAAGAATAAATGGTACAGCAATTAATCCAAGGACGTTATATCGATGAGGGTATGTGTATTATCAAGTGGTAGTAAAGGAAATTCATGTTTAATTACTACGGAGAAAATAAAATTATTAATTGATATAGGAACAACTTGTGCTTATGTTGAAAAAACATTAAACGGATTAAATATCAATCCTACTGAAATAACTCATATATTAATAACACACAACCACGCGGATCATATAAAAGGATTAAAGATATTTATAAAAAAATATAATCCTATAGTTCATGTTACTGATAAACTGTTAAATGTTCTTAAGGAAGAAGTAGGAAACTTTAAATATGAATTATATGAAGATAGAAAGACGATTATTGAAGATTTAGAAATAAATATTATAAAAACATCACATGATGCTGAAGACTCAGTTGGATTCATAATAAAACAAAGTTCTTCATCGATGGTGTATATAACAGATACAGGATATATAAATAGTAAATATTTTGAAGTACTATCTAATAATAATTTATATATAATGGAAAGCAATCATGATATAAAAATGCTTATGGAGGGACCATATCCATATTATCTGCAGCAAAGGGTAAGAGGGGATAAAGGACACCTATCAAATAAGCAAGCGAGTGATTATTTATGTAAATTCATAGGCAAAGACACAAAGAAAATTATATTCGCACATATCAGTGAACATAATAATACAGAAGAAAAAGTACTTGAGACATTCAATGAAACTTTGGAAAAAAATAATATGAATTTTGATAATGTAACAATTGCAAGGCAAAATGAATGTACGGAGTTAATAGAAGTATGATAAAGATAATATGTGTTGGGAAGATAAAAGAAAAATATTTGGTAGATGCTATTAAGGAATATTTAAAAAGACTTAGTAAATACACTAAAGTAAATATTATTGAGGTTCCAGATGAAAATTTTGATATTAAAAAAACCTTAATAAAAGAAAAAGATAGTATTTTAAAATATATCGATGAAAAAGATTATATTATTACACTTGATATAGAAGGAAAAAACATATCAAGCATAGAACTAGCTGAAAAAATAAAAAATATTCAAATAAATTATAGCGATATTTGCTTTATAATTGGAGGTTCTTATGGACTTCATAAAGATATAAAGGAAAAAAGTAACTATAGTTTGTCATTTTCCAAAATGACTTTTCCACATCAATTATTTAGAGTAATGCTTTTAGAACAAATATATAGAACATATAAAATAAACAATAATGAATCATATCATAAGTAACTAGCATGCGCTAGTTTCTTTTTGATTTAATAGTATTAAAAATAGTATAATGTAATTATATTGTAATAAATTTATTGAATATTTAAAATCTAATAAATAATATGGTATAATTAGATAGGTGAAGTATATGAAATTATTTAATAATGATTGGGATGAAATTTTAAATGATGAAATACATAAAGAGTACTTTTTAAAAATATTATATCAACTTAGGGAACTTTATAAAGTAAAGACTATTTATCCTGAGCAAAAAGATATTTTTAATGCATTCAAACTTCCTTATAAGGATGTAAAGGTAGTAATTTTAGGTCAAGATCCATATCATGGCGAGGGAGAAGCTCATGGTTATGCCTTTTCAACACACGCTAAAAAGTTACCACCATCACTTAAAAATATTTATAAAGAATTATATGATGATTTAAAAATAGAAAAAGATTATAGTAATGGTGATTTAACAGGTTGGCAAAAACAAGGTGTAATGCTTTTAAATACTGGATTAACTGTAGAAAAAGATAAACCTAATTCACATAAAAATATAGGATGGCATACTTTTACTGATATTGTAATACAAAAGTTAAATGAAAAAGATACCCCTGTTGTATTTATATTATGGGGAAATAATGCAAGAGAGAAGAAGAAGTATATAACTAATCCAAAACATTTAATTATTGAATCAGCTCATCCATCTCCATTTTCATGTGATAAATTTTTTGGTTCAAGACCTTTTTCTAGGACTAATGATTTTTTAGAAAAAAATAATATAAACAAAATAAACTGGTAAAACTATCTATTCAGTTTTATCTTTTTTTCATATTATATAGTGGTGAAATATATGCGAAGTATTAAAGCAAAAGATTTGAAACCACAATATAATATTATAGATATTAGAGGTAGAATTAATTATAATAAAGCTCATATATATAATGCTAGAAATATTGATGAAAATAATTTAATAGATATGCCTCATATGTATTTGAAAAAAGACCAAATATATTATATATATTGTTCATCTGGCATAAAGAGTAAAAGATGTTGTAAAATGCTAGAGGCACAAGGTTACAATGTTGTAAATGTCGAAGATGGTTTTGAAAATTATAAAACACTATAGAAATTTATAGTGTTTTATAATTTAAAATCTTTAATATTGTCATCATTCATATCTTTTCCATCAAAAAATGTTTTTTCTTTATATTTTAGTATGTACCCAACAATATTATATGGGAAAATTCTTATTAGTCTATTATAATCTGTTATTGTTTCATTATAGAACTTTTTAAACGCTCTTAATGATTCATCAATATCTTCAATATCATATGTTAATTTAATAACCTCTTCATCTGTTTCAATTTTATCATATTTGCTTTTTACGAAATTTACTTTATTCATTGCATCAATTAGTTTTCTATCCATTTCGAAACTACTTACATTTTTAATTTTAGTCAAATCATCCACAAGAGTCTTATTAGTTTTAATCTTCTCCTTAATTATATTATTAAGTTTTAATATGATATCAAATTTCTCCCTAATTGCATCGTCAATTTTACCTTCAACTTCATTAATTTTTATTATATAGTCTTGAAATTTATTATATATTGTACTATATATAATAAATAACGTAAATATTATTATAATTAATATTATGATTATAATATGTATACTCATCTATTCACCTTCTATAATAAAAATTATAGCAAAATAAAAAGAATATTACAATCCTTTTAAACTGAAATCAGGACTATAATTTATATTCTCTTCAAATTCTACATAGTTTAAATAAATCATCAAAATCATATACCATTTACCTGTTGATGGGTCACTTATTATTAAATGATCCCTTCCAGCTTGCTCTACGATACCTGTAAATATTTTATCTTTCCATTCTATAGAATCTGGAAATGATACATAGAATTTACCATATTTTCCTTTATTTAGTCTTAAAATATTTTCCACATAAGACTGTTCTAAAGGAAATTCAGTAGTACTTACTGTAGGTGCATATTGTTGATTAGGGTATCCTGCATTAGTTTGATAATTTACATTTGGATAATAGCCATTATTCATATTATTCATCCTTTCTTTATAGCATATTCTTTAAAAATATAAAATATTCATGTATAATTAATAAAAAGGAGAAGTAAGTAGTATGGAAGTAAAAATAGGTGTTTCAAACAGACACATACATTTATCAAGAGAAGATTTGAGTTTATTATTTGGTGATGATTATAAACTAAATATTATGAAACCATTATCACAAAGAGAAAATTTTTCTTGTGTGGAAGTTGTAAGTATAGAAAATAACGGAAAGGTAATTAATGATGTTAGAATAGTTGCTCCTTGTAGGGAGAAAACACAATTAGAAATATCGAAAACAGATGCGTACTTTTTAGGAATAAACCCACCATATAAAAATTCTGGTGATTTAGATGGCGCACAGGATATTACAATTAGGGGCCCACAAGGTGTAATAAGGAGAAAATGCGCTATTATTGCAAATAGACATATTCATATGAATAGTAAAGATGCAAGAAAATTAGGATATAAAAATGGTGATATAGTTAAAGTTCAATTATTTGGAATAAAAGGCGGAGTACTTGATAATGTTTATATTAGGGTTAGTGATAATTTTAATTTAGAATTACACCTGGATTTAGATGATACAAATGCACATTTATTAAGTAATGGTGATATTGCAAAAATAATATAAAAATATATTTTAAAATAATGAATTAATCTTTTATTTGTTGTATAATATTATTGTTTAAATTATTTAAACAATATAAGGAGGTATTTTATGAAATTACAAGGAAGTAAAACAGAAGCAAATTTATTAGCAGCATTTGCTGGAGAAAGTCAAGCTAGAAATAAGTATACTTACTATGCTTCTGTAGCAAAAAAAGAGGGATATGAGCAAATTTCTGCGATTTTTGAGGAAACTGCAGGTAATGAAAAAGAACATGCAAAAATGTGGTTTAAAGAGTTGCATGATGGTAAAATTCCATCAACACTTGAAAATTTAAAAGATGCAGCAGCTGGTGAAAATTATGAGTGGACAGATATGTATGCTACTTTTGCTAAAGAGGCAAGGGAAGAGGGTTTTGACCATATAGCATATTTATTTGAAGAGGTAGGAAAAATTGAAAAACATCATGAAGAGAGATTTATGAAACTAGTTGGTAATATAGAAGATGATATGGTGTTTAAAAAAGGAGAAGAGACTGTATGGATTTGTCGCAATTGCGGATTTGTATATGTTGGTAAAGAAGCTCCTAAAGTTTGCCCAGTATGCGCACATCCTCAAAGCTTTTTTGAAGAAAAATCAGAAAACTATTAGGATTTAATTTGAATAATATAGTGTTATTTGAACCTGAAATACCAGGCAATACTGGTAACATTATGAGAACGTGTGTAGCAACCAATACAAAATTACATTTAATTAAGCCGCTTGGTTTTTCTTTAGATGAAAAATATCTTAAAAGAAGTGCAGTTAATTATATTGAACACCTTAATTATCAGGTTTATGACAATTATGAGGATTTTGAGTCCAAAAATAAAGGTAAATATTATTTCTTTACTAGATATGGTAAAAAGCCACATACTTCGTTTGATTATTCGAATAAAAAAGAAGATATTTATTTGATTTTTGGAAAAGAAAGCACGGGTTTGCCAAAAGAAATATTAAAACATAACCTAGAACATTGTATGAGGATTCCCATGACTGATAAGGTAAGGGCACTAAATTTATCAAATTGTGCGGCAATTGTAATATATGAAGTTTTAAGGCAGCAAGGATATCCAAATTTATTATTTAAAGAACCACATAAGAGTGAAGATTTTATTATAGAATAGGTGATAACATGAATAAAAAGAAAAACAGAATAATTATTATTATGTTAATTTTAGTCCTACTTATATTAGGTTTTGTAATAGCATCTTTTATAAAAAGTACACTGGGTTATGGTGAGGAAAGAATTGTTAAAGAATTAACTTCAATGGGCGAAGAAATCTATAATGATTATTATTATCCATCAATATCTAGTGAAAAAAGTGAAGAAGATATATCTAATTTTTTAAAAGCATATGAGCGTATAGGACTTAAATTTAATCTTAATGAGCTTGAAAAGTATAATAGTAATTTTAAAGAAAAAATATCGAAATTTAAGAATAATAATAAACAATGTAACAAAGATGATACAATGGTAGTAATTTATCCTAAATCACCTTATGGTAAAACAGATTACACATTAGAGATTAAACTAGAATGTGGTTTTAAAAATTAGGCAATAAAATTAAATATTACAACTTAGTAACAAAATTAAAATGGAGTAAAAAAATAACTCCATTTTTTTAATGGGGTTTATTTTAATTTGTCCTAAGTTAAGATTAAAAGATAATAAAAGTTATTATTCCTACTATTAAACAATATATTGAAAAATATATTAGTTTACCCTTTTTCATTATATCAATAAATAATTTAGCAGCATAGTATGTTACTATTCCAGCTGCAATCATACTTACTATATATGGAATTAATAACTCATTTAAATTTCCAGAACTAAATAAATCACTAACACCTAATATCATACTAGCTAGGCTAATAGGAATATATAGCATAAATGAATAATTAAGTGCTGTTTCTCTTGTTAAATTTGACTTCATACCACCAACAACAGTAGCGCCACTTCTACTAATACCAGGGAGTAATGCAACTACTTGAAATAATCCAATTTTTATTGCGTCTTTTATAGTCATATCTTTTTTTTCTTTTTTACCTTTAATGTCTTTTATGATGAATAATAAAATTGAAGTTATTATAAGCATTAATCCAACTAGTTTTGTAGTAAAATATTCCTCTATAAAGTCCTTTACAAATAAACCAAGTAATGCTGCGGGTATAGTGCCAATAGCAATTAACCATGCATATTTAAAATTTACCTCATATCTCTTTTCTTTAGTTTTTATATAGCAGAAAAAATCTTTTATAATATTTATTATTTCCTTTCTATATAATACTAATATAGCAACTAATGAACCAAAATTAACAATTATTTCAAAATTCATATCACTTAATACTTCACTATTAAATATAGATTTAAAAATTCTTAGATGACCGCTTGAAGATATTGGCAGTGGCTCAGTAAATCCTTGAATAATTCCTAAAATTAAATATTTAAGTAATAACATTTTTTTCACCTCTTACAATAATTATATAATAATTGATTGAAAAAATAAATAAAATTATGTAGGTGATAATTTTGTCTTTACGTTTTTTTATCTTTTTATTTGGATTTGGTCTTACTATAATCGGACTAAGTTATATTATTATTTATTTAAATTTACTTTCAATTGGGTATAATTTTTTTGAATATGTAAATTTTATTATTAGACGTATAGAATGTCTAAATGTATTTTTTGGTATTACATTAATGATTGCAAGTGGTTTTGTAAAAGGAGGAAAAAATGAATTATATTTATGATATAACATTAAATTTTAATAAGAATAATCTATATGAGTTTTATGAATGGAAAGAGGAAGACGATCCCGAATTTGTTTTAAAAATACCTATGTATAAGGTTGATTTAAAAACATTTCTCGATTTAAAAGGTAATGATATAATTATTGATAAAAAAATACTAGAATCACTTGAAGATAAAACAGAAGTATATACACCTAGTACTATAAGTATAATAAGGTATGCATGTGTATTCGCATGCGATGAAAGTACTATTGCAATTGAGTTTGATTCAGATGGGAATAGTTATATGAAAAGTGCATTAAGTATAGAGGAGGAAATTGAGGTCATTGAATCTTCAAAACTAATTAAATATTCAATATTAGATTATAAGATAAAAAATAAAAATAAAATTAAAAATAAATTTATAACTAGGAATGAAGAGGAAACAGAAAAATATTTAATTAAAAAATTAGAAAGTATGAAAAAAAATGGTGAGGAATCAAAATTAAAATACATTTTTTATGAGATATATAATGAGAAATTAACAGATATAGATAAAATATATAGTAAATTAATTAATATTGCTAAGAATGATGATAACAAATTTTGCAGGCTAAAAGGGATTTTATATTTAATGGAAAACAAAAAAATTATGAGTAATAATTCATAATTTTTTTATTATTTATTGCTTTTCTTATAAAAAAATGGTTTAATTATATTATAGATAATCATAGTATGGAGGATTAATATGAATAAGATAAAAGAATTTATTTTAAAATATAAAATTATTTTATTAATAGTTTTATTAGTAATAGCCTCTTTTGGTATATACTTCTTTGCTTCTGCGGAAGAGGATATATATGCGAATCAAATAGAGGTTACTAATGCTATTAGTAAAATAGTAGATGGCACGCCAAATGAAGATGGTAGTTTTGACCCTAATGATGATGCAGGTAATGATTCATCAAATAGTAATAAGATAGTTAGAAATTTTGATTCAATTACCTATGATGTATCATATAATCTCAGGTATAAAGAAAGTACTAACTTGAGCGCAGAAGATCAAAAATTGGATAACATTAGAAATGCTATAATTGATGTACTACTTCCTACATCTATAAGTGCAAATGTTTCTTATGGTGGGAATTCTGATATAAATCAGGGCCCAAGTAGTGCTAAAGAGGTTACTATAAATGGTATTAATTATAATTATTATATGTTTGAAATTAATGGTATAGATATCTCCTCACCAAGGACAAGTAGTATTGTAGTATCAAATATTAATTCAAAAAATAATACTAAAATAGAACCTATTATAAGAGTAAGGGAAAGTACAGATCAATCAGCTGTTGCAATAGATAATAATACGGATATAAATAATATATCAAAATTAAATGTTGAACCTGTTATTGTATCTGCCAAAGAAAATTATGGCATTAAATTATATCCAGGGGTTCTAAAAAAGGATTATGATAACGCTACTATTCCTGTTGGTGTTGTTATTTATTTACCAAAGGATCCAAACAAGGGAATTAGAGGAATCGAGGTTCCAAGTAGTGTAGAATTTAATATGACTATAAATGATACAACAAATAGTTCTTCTATTATCGGTACTCCTACAATTAGTAATTACGATAGTAGCTTATATACAATAGATGGACTTCCATCAGCTGATGCTACTAATAATGGTAATGCTGGAATTATAGTAAATGGCAATACATTCACATTAAACTTTACGGAATTAAAGTTCAGCAATAATGCTGTTTCAATAAATGATGTTGATGTTAACTATTTATCATCAAAGATGGTGCTATTTAATGTTCAAAGGACAACACCAAAAGCAAATATAACCTATTCAATAGGTGCAACAAATGGTGTAATAACAAGTAATAATATAGAAATGAATTATAATTATGATCCTTATATTGGTGATTATAAAACAAAAGTTGAGTTTGTTAATAAAAATGGCTCAATACCAAATCCAGGGGAGGCAACATATTACTTTAATGAAGAATTTGATATAAAAAATACAATTCAATATGGATTTAATGGAACTTACTCAGGTGATAATCTTAATGGCTTTGTAAATTATTTAAAAATAGATGAAGATGCAATTGAACTATTAGAGTCTGATAATATTAGTGATGAAACAAAGGATTATATAGTTAAGTTCTCTGGTACAGATAGTCCAACTAAGGATAACTATTCAGTTAAGTATGGTGTTGGAAAGTGGGATTCATCATATTTTGAAATTAGTGGTACATGCCATATATCAAGTAAAGAGGATTTAATGAATTATTATGGTAGTTCATGCGTAAATGATAAAAATATTGTATGGTATGATACTATCGAAGAAGCAAAGAAAAATGGAAGTATAATACTTATACAATTTGATTATTCTGGTGATTTTTCCGCAGGAACTAGTGCTACATTAACTTTTAAAGCAAGGGCAAAAAATAATAGTTCAAACGTGGGGAGCACATTTGCTGTAATATCAAAAGGTATTACTACTTGGAATGATAATACATATTATTTATCTGAAACGCCAATGCCTTTACTTGATTCTAGTACAGGGGACACAAGTATGTACTACAAAAAGACAGAATATGATGCTAATCACAATATTATAGCGAACACTAATAATCCATCGGGTAGTTATGGTAATACATTACTAGTTTCTGCATTTAAAGTTGGTTTTGATAGTATTATTACTAAAAATAGTTATGATAGTGAAAAAAGTACAATATATTCTGGACTAGATGATCCAGTTGAAATAATTTTAACGCCTACACTTTCAACTTATGTGGGGAATAAGATCGAGTCTGTTTCTATAAATGTTGTTTTACCACAAGGATTAGAATTATATATTAAAAAGGGAGATAAGATTCCTACTATTGATAATGCTGCTCCATCATATAAGACTCTTATGTATAGTTTCACAAGTGATGAAATTGCAAAAAATAATGGTAAAATACCAAATCTCATACTTCATGCATATATATCGGTAGGGACTCCTGATAATACAATA
Source organism: Bacilli bacterium (assembly GCA_017938725.1). Taxonomy (GTDB): domain Bacteria; phylum Bacillota_I; class Bacilli_A; order RF39; family UBA660; genus CAG-433. The sequence continues at coordinate 61,192 of JAGBAW010000026.1, forward strand.
GCGGATATAACGGCCGCAATAGATGCAGTGGTTAGTAATGGTGATAAAAAATATTCTTCAATTACGTCAATAGATAAAAGAACAATAGGTGCAAGATTAACTTTAAGAAATACAAATAAGATTAATGCACTTGGCACAATTAATCAAACTTATATTGATAAAAATGGAGAATTTACATATAAAATGAGGGCATCAAATTTATCAAGTGATGCAGCAACATTAGAATTATTAAATATACTACCATATTCAGGTGATAGTATTGGGGATGGTTCCAAATTTTCTGGTACATTGTCAGTAGCAATACAAGATGTTTTACCTGAAGGATATAAGATATATTATACTAGTGATGCGGCAAAGACAATACTTAAAAATGAAATTGATTCATCAGAGATAAAATGGATTGAATGGTCTGATTATAATACATATCGTAAAGATATAACAGCAATAAAAATAGTGTCAACATCACAGATCGCCTCTGGAGGATATTTTGTAAATGATACTGGTTTAACATTAAAAATAAAAACTGATGGGAACAAAGAAACTGATATTTATTATAATAATTTCTATATATTAGAAAGAAATGCAAAATTATGTGAAGATGGTTCATCAGATTTACAAACACAGGGCGTAGAATGCGATCCAAATTTAAAAGGAACACTTATATACCCATCTAATACTTCAAATGTATCTGTTTATAATAGAACTATTTCAGGAAAAGTATTTGAAGATGAAGATTACAATGGATTATATGAAGATGAAAAAAAGCTAAGTAATCAAATAGTTGAACTATATAGGTTAAACAAAGAGGGAGAATTTGACCCTAATAATCCATTAGATGTAATTAGTGATGCAGATGAAAAAGTATCCAAATCAGATGTAACAACAGATAATAATGGGACATATTTATTTAATTCATTATCATCGGGTAGTTATTATGTAAAAGTAACATTTGATTGTGACAAATATTCCGTTACAGATAAAAATAAAACAACAATAGATACCTTAGTTGATACTTCTTCAATAGATTCAGACTTTATTGCTATACCTACTGAAAATTCTAATACATGTAGCGCAGTATCAAATATTATTACTTTAAATAATGATAATATAAATGCAAGAAATATTGATTTAGGCTTGAGAATAAAACAAAACTTCGATATAAAAATAAGTAAATATATTACAAACGTTACAATAAACTCTAATAGAGGGACACAATCAATTGACTATGATAAGCAAACTAAGGTAAAAATTGACGTAAAAAATCTAAAAAATACGTCATTTAGGGTAACATATAATTTTGAAATAGAAAATACTAAGTATTTTCCTGGAACTATTGGTACTATAATGGAATCTATACCTGAGGGTATGACATTTGATCCTTCACTTTCAGAAAATGACGGATGGTATGAAACATCAAATGGTACATTATATTATGAATATTTATCAAATACATTAATAATGCCTGGAGAAAAATATCATATAAAGATAGTATTAGATCTAGTAACAGATGAAGGTGGAGATTTTGTAAATATTGTATTGGCTGATGATTTAAGAGTAATGGGATCAGCATCAGATATTATTACTGATACAGAAATTGAAATACTTCCAGATGGAGAAACTGAAAACCCGGGTGAAGATTCAAATGGAGATACAAATGAAGATGAAGAAGGTGATTTTGAATGAAAATAAAAAAATTAAGTAAAATATTTATTATAATAACTTTCATTTTCCTTCTTCTACCTTTTAAAAATGTAGAAGCTGCAGATGCCACATATCATTATTATTGGCTTAAAACTGCAAATTATATAGACGAGAGCTATATAGGAAAAAGTTATACCATTAATGGGGGAACCATTCATATAGAAAAAAATTTTTTGCTTCATGAAGTTAATCAAGGAAATAGTTGGTATCATGGATATTGTTTACATGCAGGGAAAGTTGTCTTGGGTAATCAACCATTAAAATTATATGAAGGTTTTACGCAATTAAAAAATTCTTCTAACAAGTTATTATCAAAGAGCCAGCAGATATTACTTAAAAATATAGTTGCTAGTGGATATCAAAATGGGAATAGAAAAGTAAATGGTAGTATACTTGATTCCAGTGCAAGGCATGATGTAGGTAGACAACAATATAGTTGTAAATCTAAAACCGTATGTGAAAAAATTATAGCCACACAACTATTAGTATGGGAAGCAATGGAAGGGGTAAGAACAAATTATAACCCTGATAGTTTAAAAGAAAGTCATAAATCATATTATAACTTTGTAATAAATAATTCTGGAATATATAAACAATATAAGGCTATACTAGATGACGCTAAAAATTTAACTACCGATGGGAAAATACCTGCGGCATTTGGCAAAACATATACTTTACACTGGATTGATTCTTTAGGAAAATATTCATATTCCTCTTGGAATAAAAGTAGTAATAAATATACTAGAGATAGTTTGCCTATAGGTAGTTATAGATATAAAACAGATACAAAGGGTAAAATTTCTCTTAGTATGAATGGAAATAATCTTTATATTGATTCATCTGGAGCATTTACTAAAGCAGATAGTTACGATTTGAACTTTTATTTAACAAAGGGTAGTACATTGGATGTTAATAATGAATTTAGGTGGTATAAATTTACCAGTGGGTCAGGCTATCAAGATATTTTAATGGGGGATCATAAAGTTGAATTTATGCAATCATTAAAAGTAAAAACAGAAAAAGGTAAATTTTACATAGCTAAATATTCAAATGATTCTGGCACTATAAAGAAATTAACAGGTGCAGAATTTGAAGTTTATAAATGTAAAAAGAAAGGTAGTTGTGATAAAAAATCTACTGGAAAAATAGATTTGGGAAGTAATTATTATGGATATTTAGAGATAAATAAGTCAGGTCTATATAGAGTAGTTGAGTCAAAAGCACCATCTGGATATAATAAAATAAGTGAAGTATATGTAAATTTAAAAATTACAGATGGTGGAAAGGTAGAAATTATATCTGTTGATAGGGGATTGAACTCTAATGAGAGTATTAAAATTACAAAGGGTGAATCAACAGGCCGTATATATTTATCTATATATAATACTAAGAAATCTTTAGAAATTAAAAAAATTGATGGTGTAACTGGAAATGCAATAAAAGGTGCAACATTCCAAATAAAAGATTCTAAAGGTAATATATTGAAATTTAATAGAACAAAAGAGGGATACTATGATTACTCAGCATCTGGCAAAATAGATAAAATAGTAGATAGTAATATGAGTTCATATCATATATCTTTATTACCTGTTGGTTCATATACATTAATAGAAACTGCAGTGCCTTCTCCATATGTATTGCCAGCTAAACAAACAGATAGAGAAACTTATTTTAAAGTTACTTCTACAAATAGTAATCCATATAGTTATTGTACTTTAAGCAGTCTTACTAGCAAAAGTTGTATAGGAAATACTAATAATGTTGCAATTAAAGTAAAAAATTATACAACAAAGGTAGTCGTAAATAAAACAGGTAACGAGGGTGCCAAGTTATCTGGTGTAAAATTTAAACTTTATGATAAATCAAAATCAAAAGAAATAATTTTAAGTTTAAATAATACTGGTTCATATAATTATGTTCAAAATCAAACAGGAACTACAATTGATTTAGTAACAAACGAAAATGGACAAATAATAATCAATAATTTACCTGAAGGGACATATTACTTAAAAGAAATAGAGGCAGCATTAGGATATGAAATAGATGAGTCAGTACAGTGGACAGAGATTAAAGTATCTATAAATACTAAATTAAGTAATATATCTCAAATAGGAAAAACAGAAGTACAAATATCAAATGCTAAAGGTACATTTAATTTCTATAAAATAGATGAAGATGGAAACTATTTAAATTCTGGTAAATTTAAATTACAAGTTTATAATGATAATAATGGAAAATATGAAGATGCAGCAGTTAACTACGATAACGAAAAAAATGTATATTCAATTGATAAAACGGGCAAAAGTGATATTTACACATTTACTCCAACAAATGGGGTTGTAACATTTGTTAATGTTGATAAAGCTGGTAAGTATAGAATTGTTGAAATTGAAGCACCTGAAGGATTTGTGTTACCATCATCTAATGATGCATTTGTTGAATTTTCTGTAAATGGTAATGGCTATATAAATGGTGATTTAACAATGATTAATAAAAAAGTTACTAAAGGTGATGGGAAACAAGCACAAGCAGAACTTATTATAAATATTCAAACAGGTCAGCAAAGAATTCGATATTTTGTTATTATTGCAGTATTACTTGTAATAATTACAGCACTATTCATACTAAAAAATAAATTTAATAAAAAATAGGAATTATTAATATAATTTCTTTTTTTTATATTTATATGTATAAAAAAAATGATTTTTACCAAATTATTTATTGAAGGAGGAAATTATGAAAAAATTTATTGTAGCATTAATGGTTATTTTCTTATCAGCATGTACTTTAGGTGCAGCAGTTACACCAAAACAAAAGGTATCTGAATTTTTAGATAAATATAAAAATCAAGATTCAAATATTATTTCTCAATTAGAAGAAACAATCAAAAATGATATTACTAACACTGATTATAGAGATAGATATAAAACTTTAATGACTAATCAGTATAAGAATATGGAATATGATATTAAAGAAGAAATAATTGAAGAAGATAATGCTGTAGTAGAGGTAGAAATAACAGTATATGATTATGCATCTGCTATTAGAAATTCAAATGAATATTTAAATGAACACTCAGATGAATTTTCTAAGGATAAAACAACTGCTAATATTGCTGAAGATATAAAAGATACAGCCGAAGATATAAAAGATAATGTAGAAGAAAAAGCAAATGAAGCAAAAGATAACTTAGAATCTGATAATAATACTAATAAAACTGATACTACTGGTAATTATGATGAAGATAAGTTTATGGATTATAAATTAAAACAAATGGAAAATGTAACTGATAAAGTAAAATATACTATTGAATTTACTTTAACTAAAGTTAATGGAGAATGGCAACTTGATGCATTAAGTAATAGTGATATAGAAAAATTACATGGTATATACACAGGATAAGGACTATTTATAGTCTTTTTTTTAATTTAACTAATATATTTATATTGAGGTATGCTTATGAAGAAAATTTTAATTTCATTTATATTATTATTTTGTTTTTGCATAAATGCTAATGCTTTATCTGTTCCTAGTAACAATGCAATATTAATTGATCAAGATTCAGGAAGAGTATTATATTCAAAGAGTTCTAACAATCCACATTTAATTGCAAGTACTACAAAAATAATGACTGCAGTTCTTGCAATAGAATCTGGTAAATTAGATGAAATAGTTACTATAAATGAAAGTGTTTTAGAATCTCATGGATCAGGTATTTATGTATCTGTAGGTGAAAAAATTACTCTTAGAAACTTAGTATATGGCCTACTTTTAAGAAGTGGTAATGATGCCGCTCTTGCAATTGAAGATTATTTAGGGGGACATGAGAAATTTGTTAAAGCAATGAATGATAAGGCTATAGAAATTGGCATGAAAAATACTACATTTAATAATGCTAGTGGACTTGATGATGATGAAAAGGGTAATTATTCAACTTGTTATGACATGGCGATATTAATGAAGTACGCAAATAATTTATATGATTTTAGAGAAATAGATAGTACTAAAAAAATTATTGTTCAAACAGATATGAAAACATATTCATGGACAAATAAAAATAAATTATTATTTTCATATAAATATGCAACAGGTGGTAAAACCGGCTATACTATAAAAGCCAAAAGGACACTTGTAACAAGTGCTACGAAAGATAATGTTAATCTAATTGCGGTAACATTTAATGATCCGGATGATTTTGATACACATAAAAAATTATATGAATATGGTTTTACTAATTATAGTAATTATCTAATAATAAATAAAGATAGGATAAAAATAAAAAGTGATAAATATAAAAATAGATTATATGTTAAAAATAATTACTATTATTTAATGACAAATAATGAGAGGGAAAATATAAATACAAATGTTGTTATGTACGATAAGATGGATAAAGGCACCAGAGAAGTAGGATATATAGAAGTATTTTATAAAAATAAAAGTGTTCATAAAGAATATGTCTATGCAAAATAATCAATTTGATTATTTTTTCTATTTATGTTATACTTTCTCTCGTAGTTTGGAGGAATAATTATGTTAAGGTTACAAAAAGCAATTGCGGATTCAGGATTTTGTTCAAGAAGAAAAGCTGAGGAATATATAGTAAAAGGTAAAGTATCAGTTAATGGTAAAAAAGTTACGGAACTTGGTACAAAAGTATCTGAGAAAGACGAAATAATGGTAGATGGGAATGCCTTATTAAAACAAGATAAAGAATATTATGTTTTTTATAAACCAAGAGGTGTAATTTGTTCTACAAATGATGATAAAGGAAGGAAGACAGTATTAGATTTCTTTAATTCAAATAAAAGATTATATCCAGTAGGTAGACTAGATTATGATACAACAGGTATTATATTTCTTACAAATGATGGTGAGTTTGCAAATATGATGCTTCATCCAAAAAATAATATACCTAAAGTTTATATAGCTAAATTAAGTGGAGTTATAGATGGTGCAGATATAAAAAAAATAAAAAGTGGTGTAGTTATTGATGAAGTTAAATGTACTCCAGACAGGGTAAAATTAAAAAGTGTTGATAGAAAAAATAATACATGTATTGTACAAATAACTATTCATGATGGAAGAAATCATGAAATAAAAAAAATATTTGGAAGTGTTGGACATGAAGTTTTAAAATTAAAAAGGGAATCGATAGGTTTTATTACACTTGACGGTTTAACATCTGGTAAATCAAGAAAATTAACAACTAAAGAGGTTAAACAATTATATGCTTATGCAAATGATACAAAAAGAGAATAAGGAATATTATTTAATATAATATAAAACTATTTTACAATATATAAAATAGTTTTTATTTGTAATAATCATTTTATATAATAGGTGCAAGAATATTAATACTAAAGAATGGGTAAATGGTAAATTCATACTTACTTTGAAAGTGTGGTGCCTGGATAATAATGAGATAATATACTTTGGTAGTTATATCCAGCATTTGCCATGCCATTCGCACCATATTGACTCATACCAACACCATGACCATATCCTCTTGTTGTAATACTTGCAGTACTATCATTAATTGAAATATCAAAATCTGCACTTCTTAAACCTAATGTTTCTCTTACTTGTTTCCCAGTAAAAGTATAACCAGCAATTGTTATTTCTTTAATATTATTTCCGTCTGTATAATTAATAACCTCAATAATTGAATCAGATGATAAATTAATGCCAAGTTTAGATGAGATTGTATTTAAATCCATTGTTGTTGTCCTTAAATAACTTGATGCAAATTTATCATAATCGGATGTAACACTAACTAAATAAGGATAATAATTACCAAATACATCAAGTGATGATTCCGTCTTACCATTATTGGTAGAATGATATAAAGCTTCAATATAATTTCCATTATATGCTAGATATTGTCCTTTTGTATATTCCACAGCATTTTTTATTTTATTATAATAAGTATTATAAGATGATCCCCACTTACTTTGCATCTGCCCAGCATCAATATAAGCTTGCGTACTAACTGTGTCGGTTAGGGTCTTACCAGTACTTTTTGCTTTTAACGCATAAGTTCTTGCTAGAATACTTTGAGCTTTCAAGGCCTCCGAATTAAAGGAAGCAGGCATTTCAGCAGCAACTACACCTATTACGTATTCTTCTAAATCAATTGTAATAACAGAACCATTACTTCTATGAATAGTAACAGTAGTTCCTGAAATTATTTGATTTGATTGCATACTTGAACTACCTGACGTAATTGTACTGTTATTACTTGTAGAAACTTGAGTATTATTGGTTTTAGTTGAACTATTATTTGGTTGTGATTGATTTGAAATAGTAATTTTTTGCGAACTTTGATTATTAATTTTAGTTTTTACATTATTAGTACTAGTTGTACTATTAGATTCTTGGCTTTTATTTTCACTTACATTTTCGTTTGAGTTTCCAATTTGTATTTTATTTTCTTCAGTTTTATTATCTTCCTTAGCAATATACGTTATAGTATTTTTAAAATTTGGAACATATGTAATATTTTCTTTTGTTATACCACTATTTATATTAGTAAGTATTATACTTCCAATAATAACTCCACTACAAGTAAGAACTATTTTTCCTTTTTTTAAATCAATTTTCATTTTATTTATATAATCTTTTATTTCATCAACAATTTTTTTACCTTTTTTAAAAGAACCTCCAAATTCATAATTAACATCTATTTCTAAATATAATATATCATCTTTAATAATATGGCATCTAAACATATAATCACCATTATTAATGTGAACAATTTTTTGTAAAATAAACTTTAAATACTTGTTATTTAAATTATAATATGGTATATTATTAGAGTAAAAATTTTATGGCGGAATTGGTGAAGTGGTTAACACGGCAGATTGTGGCTCTGTTATGCAAGGGTTCGACTCCCTTATTTCGCCCCATCGATTGAATTTTACGCACACCTTTGTGCTAAGATAAAGTAAAAGTTCGTAATACTTGATATTATGGACTTTTTTCTTTGCAAAGGTGGTGAGTTTATAATGAGAATCGTGTCCATAGAAATTTTAGAATTTCCTTTGTGTATAAAAAGTAAGATATTAAGAATTAAAAATATTACCAAACTAAATATAGAATATATTGCAGGTAAGAATATTGTATTTAATAACTCTAATTTAGGATTAAAGGAACCACATAAGATTATCATTAGTAATAATACTCAAGGTATCGTTTTACTTTGTTATGATGATGACACTAATTTATATGATGAAAATTTATCTAGGACTATTACGATAACTGAATTAACCAACATAGTTGAATACTTATTAAAAGAAAATTAAAAAAATTTTAAAATTTATTTTTTCCTTTATTTATAAGGGATAAATAGCCGTTTTAAGGGGTGCCTTTCAAACTATTACAAATAATTCCTAACAAAAAAGAATCAAGATTAGATAAAGAAAGTTTAACATTACTATCAATAAATGCCTAAAATATGATAAAATATATATGTATATATCGGTAACTTTGGAGGTTATAAATATGAATGAATTATATTCAATATGTTGGAATATTACCAATAAATGTAATGAAAATTGTAAATTCTGTTATAGAAAAATATGTGATGATAACTCGTTAGAGGAAAATAAAAAAATATTTGATAATATATCTAAGATAAAGATTGATAAAATAACTTTTTCTGGTGGAGAACCATTATTATATGAAGATTTATTTAAATTAGGTGATTATATAAAAAGTAAGAATCCTGAAATTAAATTATCTTTAACTACTAATGGTCAAATGATAAATGATGACCTATTTAATAAGATAATAAACACATTTGATTGGATTTCGTTTTCTATTGATAGTTCAAATACTAATGTTAATGATGAAATTGGTAGAGGTAAAAATCATCTTGAAAAGATAGTAAGTTTATTAGATAAATTTAATAATAAAATAAAACTAAAGATTAATACAGTTGCTAATAAATACAATATTGATGATTTAGAAAATATTTATAATATAATTTCAAAATATCATATTAGCAGATGGAAGATTTTTAGGTTCTATCCATTAAGAAAAGGAAAAGAAAATGAAAAGTTATTTTATTTAAATGATTCAGAGTCGCAATTAGTCGAAGACTATGTAACAAGTAAACAAAAGCATGATTCAAAAATAAAAATTCATTATAATAATTTAAATGAATTTACTACATCATACTTTAACATTTATCCAGATGGTAGTATTGAAAATAGTAAGGATGAAGATATCGGAAATTTATTATATGATGATATTTTAAACATTTTAAAAATAAAGAAAAATGACTTAATTAATCATAATTTAAGAAAAAACAATGAATTATAAAAAATTCTGTTGTATTAATTTTGAGCAAGAGATTGCTCTTTTTTTGTTGTTTAAATTTAGAAAGGAGATGAGTTTTATTAATTATTTCTTTGAAATAGTCGTACCACAATTATTAGAGTATTTTAAAGAAAATGCAAAGGATGTTCCTTATTCTTTATTATCAGAAGTATTAATCAATAATAAGAACTATGAAAAAGAAGTAAAAGAAATGATTGAAAAATCTAATGAAATTAGTAAAAAATATATTAAAAAAAATTAAACTGTCAGCGACTACATTAGTGGGTCTTAGGGATATTCCCTAACAAGTAGATGGGTGTGTATACACCATGCTTGATAGATTGAATTTTTATATTACGTAAGTCGTTCTCTAATTTATGAAAGGATAAATTTTTATGAATGATGAGTGGATAGAAAGAAAGCAAGTTCAAGATATGTTTTCATTAACAACCAAACAATTTGGAAGAGTTATGAGAAATATAAAGCGAAGACACGAACATGATTATTATTTATGGATAAAAAGAGATAAGAATAGTAAATCAAAAATGTATATAAGTCAAGAATGTGTTGATTGGTTAAAAGAAGTTTATTTTAACAAAGAAGAACATTACTTAACTTCTGAAATCAGGTTTTATAAAAAGAAGATTTTTGATTTAGAAAATGAATTAGGAATAAGTCATAAAAGAAATAAATATGAATCTTTTTCATTAAGATTTTTACCTTACTTATATGGTAAAAGTGTAAGTGCTATTCATGTAGCACTTCATAGGATGAAAAAGGTATTTCCTTATTCAATAACTTTTGAAGATGATGGTGTTATATGTGTTAAAGAAGAGGGAATTAGATGGTTGTATGAAAATTATTTTAAAAGAGATTATTTAAAAGAATTAGAAGAATATAAATGGGAATTAGAAATTAGAAAAAATAATGTGAAGGTCAAGACACACTAAAGTTTATTTGGTATAATATTTATAGTTAAAACTTAATGAAATGAGGTGTTATTGTGAATATTGAGATTATACAAAAAGCATTGTTAGACTGTTACTCAAAAGATTTATGTTATCCTAAAGTTCAAGATGATTGGAATGACAATAATAAATGCTTTGGTATGTGTGCAATAACATCTCTAATCATTAATGATTATTTTGGTGGAGAGATTTGTAAAATTCATGTGGATGAAATTAGTCATTATTTTAATTTAGTAGAAGATAAAATTATAGATTTAACTTCAAGTCAGTTTAATCATGATATAGATTATAAAGATTATCAAATTATAGATAGACAAAAAATATTAACTGATGATACTAGGAATAGATATAACATATTAAAGGCAAGATTAATAAAAGCATTATTAAAACAGGTTGATGAAAAAGTATATTCTTGTAAATCATGCAATAAATTAGTTGATAAGTTTCCTAATGATGCTACAGTATATCTAGGTAAAGATCAGACAATCATTTTTGTTGGAGAAGCCCCTGCTAATAATGGTTGGAGAAAAAGTCATAAATTATGGTGTGATATAAATGGTAAAGTTTTACCTAGTGGAGTTGTATTACAAAAATTATTTGATATTATAGATAGAAATATTTTTGAAACTACATTTTTAGAGTCAGTTAAGTGCTATCCATTAGAAAGAAAAAATTTAAAAACTTGTTCTAGTAATTGTAAGAATATAATGTTAGAACAACTAAAAATATTAAATCCTAAATTAATTATTACTTTAGGAGAATTTCCAACTAGAAATTTACTTAATTTTAAATTCAATAAATTTGCTGATGTAGTTGGCAACATATATGAAGTTAATGGATATAAAATATTGCCTATTTATCATCCTAGCCCTATATCTCCAAAGAGTTACAAAGGTAATGTTCCTATTTTTGAAAATTTGCGAGATATGTAGTATTTTGTAGAATTATTTGTTATAATAGTCTTAGATTTAAAGGGCTAGTACAGACTTTGAATAAGTTTTGTATTGGTCTTTTTTTAACAAGGAGGGTTTCATATGAATAAATTTGGTGGAGAATGGACAAAGCAAAAATTAGATGTATTAGAAGATTATCTTAATTTTTATATGACAGCTTTAAAAAATATGAATTTTAAAAAAATATATATTGATTGTTTTGCAGGAAGTGGTGAAATAGAATTTTCCGATGAATCAAAAATAGAAGGTTCTACAATTATGTCTTTAAATCTGGATAATAAATTTGATGAATACCATTTTATAGAAAAAGATAGAAAAAATTTTAAAGAACTTGAAAAATTAAAAGAACATTATCCTGAGTTAAATATTAATGTTTATAATGATGATTGCAATAAAGTTTTACCAAAAATAATTAGTAAAATTGATTGGAGATTTAGCAGAGGTGTACTTTTTATTGATCCTTATGCAACTCAATTAGATTTTAATATTTTAAAGAAAATATCATTTACAAAAGGAATAGATGTTTGGTATTTATTTCCCTTTCATGCTATAAACAGAATGTTAAAAAAGGATAAAAATATTAATGAAGAATGGAAAAAAGTATTGAATAGATGTTTAGGAGATGAATCATGGGAAGATGATTTATATTTTGAAAGTACACAATTGAATTTATTTCAAAATATAGAATATGAGAAAGTTTCTACTGAAGATGTTCAAAAATTTATTTGTAAAAAGATGAAAGAAGTATTTCCATATGTTTCTGAAAATTATCTAGTACTTAAAAATAGTAAAAATTCACCATTATTTTTGTTATTTCTATTAATTAGTAATGATAATCCCAAAGCCATAGGATTAGTAAAAAAAGTAGAAAAATACATTTTAAAAGATAAAACTATGGTATAATGTATATTGTAATGATAAAGGAGGTTATTTAATCATGGAATGTAATAAATCAATGGAACGAAAATCTCTTTTATATAAAACAGGTGTAGAGTATGGGGATTACACGATTAATCATGTACAAGGTTGCTCGCATGGTTGTATGTATCCTTGTTATGCTTTTATGATGGCAAGACGTTTTGGTAAAGTTAAAGACTACAACGAATGGATAAAACCAGTTATTGTTGATAATGCTATTGAACTATTAAAAAAAGAATTGCCAAAATTTAAAGATAAAATAAATAGTGTTCACTTATGCTTTACTACGGATCCATTTATGTATAAGTATGATGATATATGTTACTTATCAATCGAAATATTAAAATTAGTAAATAGTTATAATATTCCTTGTACAGCATTAACAAAAGGAATATTGCCTAAAGAATTAGCAAATTTAAGTAAAGATAATAGTTATGGTATAACCTTAATTTCACTAAATGAAGAATTTAGGGAAAAAATGGAGCCAGGTTCAGCTCCTTATAATGATAGAATAGCAAGTTTAAAATATCTACATGACAATGGTTGTAAAACTTGGGTTAGTATAGAACCCTATCCAACACCAAATTTCATTGAACAAAATTTTGATGAAATATTAGAATCTGTTTCTTTTACAGATAAAATAATATTTGGAAGATTACATTATAATAAAAAAGTATCGGAGTATAAGGATTATAAAAAATATTATAATGAATTAGCATATAAAGTTATAGATTTTTGTGAAAAAAATAATATAGAATATCATATAAAGAATAAAACTATTACTGAAGAAAAGGAGAAAATAACTGCATAATACTTGCATGATATAATTTATTTTGGTAAAATTAGTTCATCAAGTATTTACTTAAATACTTTTACTACTTGGGTGCAAAACTCGTATTCTTATTGCCCCATTAAGAAAATAACTCACATAAGAAATGTGAGTTTTATTAATTTCGTTAGAAAATAATTTATAAAAATTTTTTTAACTTTTCAACAGCTGATTCTTGCATATCTACATATTCTTGCACTAATTGATGTACTTTAGGATCTGTCTTTTTATGATTTAATAATTTACGACCTTCAATAATTCCCATATTTGTACCTTGAAGTAATAATTCGGCTATTTTTGATGTGCTATCATCTGTTAGGGTTTTCATTTTAATACCATACCAAGTCATTACTTTATTCATTGCATTGGTTTCGTGTGGTCTAGCATTTTTATATTCGGGATACAATTTACAAATTTTATTTGATATTTCTTGGTATTTATCATATTGATTATTTAATTCTTGTTTTAATGCATCTTCTTGTACTTTATTTAATATAAAGTGAATAGCATCCATTCCCATACAAGCCCCTTTATTTAATTCATCTAAAACATTAATCTCATTTGTATCGTTTTCCATTTTATTTCCTCCATATAATTTATTTTGATTAATAATTACAATTTTATACACCATAAATAATTAAATTGAAACAATTTAAATTTTTATTAAAAAATAAAGATTTATTAAACTTTATTTGATATTAAACTGATTGAAATGTCTAATTCTTTTAAAGAGTTCAAAAAATTAAAAAGTAAAATACTAGATCATGTAGAAGTAAAAAATTAAATCTTAATTACTTAATTATAATTATTTATAATGGTATTATTAATTCATCAAGTATTACTAAATACTTTTACTACTTGGGTGAAAAACATGCATTTTTATTGCATAATGGATTAATATTTACTCATACTATTGTGTGAGTTTTATTTATATATCTTAGTATTTAATCATATATTTTAGTATTAGACTAGACAAGAAAAATATTTAATGCTATAATTCATCTTGCCAATAAATTTTAAAATGCAGTAATCCTTATTTTAGGATTATTTTTATTCTTAAGAAAGGGGAGATAAAATGAGTTATAATGTTTTAGCAGATAAGGATAAAATATCAGAGTTAATACTTAAATATAATTTAGCACTAGACTTACTTGAAACACAATTAAATATGATAATTAAAGAGTTTGAATTTAAAAATAAATATAATCCCGTTGAGCATATTAAGTCTAGGTTAAAATCTGAATCTAGTGCTTTAGAAAAACTAGAAAAAAAAGGATATGACATAACTATTGAAAATTTAAAAAATCATATTCATGATATGGTTGGAATAAGAATAGTTTGTTCCTTTATATCAGATGTATATGATATTGTTAATATCATAAAAAATTCTAAACAATTTAAAATAAAAAGTGAAAAAGATTATATTGAAAATCCTAAAGATACTGGTTATATAAGTTATCATATGATAGTACTTGTACCAATTTATTTTAATGACAATATTGAATATATAGAAGCAGAAATACAAATAAGAACAATTGCGATGGATTTTTGGGCAAGTTTAGATCATAAAATACAATATAAATTCCCAGAAGAAACTCCTAAAAGTGTTAAAGAAGAATTATATGATTGTTCTCTAGTAATTCAGGCACTTGATAGGAAAATGTATCAATTAAATGAAAATGTTAAAAATAGTAACAATTTATAAAAAATGTATTGTATTAAAAATATTTATATGATATATTAATTTACTTCCCAAAAAAAGGAGGGATTAAATATGTCATGGGATGGCGAGCAAATTCAGTCGTTAGCAATCATTTTAAGAGAACTAAAGAAAGCAGGATTAATTTCAGAGTTAAGAAGATTAGCTGATGCACTTGAAAAACAAAATGAATTAAAAGAACAAGAACTAAATTTACAATTAAAAAATAAATCTTCTAATAAATGAGGATTTATTTTGCCCTTAAATGTAAACTTTTCAAGATACATAATTGTTATTAACCTGTAAATATTATATAATAGTATTAATGATAGGAGGCAGGTTATGAAAAGAACTTTAAGTGATAAAGAGCTAAATAATATTAATGCATATTTTAGAGCTGCTAATTATTTATCTGCATGTCAGCTTTATTTACTTGATAATCCACTTTTAGATAGAAAACTTGAACTAAAGGATATAAAACCAAATGTAGTTGGACACTGGGGAACTGTGCCAGGACAGAATTTTATATATGTACATTTAAATAGAATAATTAAAAAATATGATTTAAATATGATGTATATATCAGGTCCAGGTCATGGTGGTAATGCCATTGTAGCAAATAGTTATTTAGAAGGAACTTATTCTGAAGTATATCCTAATATAACCGAGGACAAAGAAGGTATGAAGAAACTATTTAAACAATTTAGTTTTCCAGGAGGAGTATCAAGCCATGTGGCACCCGAAACTCCAGGATCTATAAATGAAGGTGGAGAACTTGGATATTCGCTTTCTCACGCTTTTGGAGCGGTTTTGGATAATCCCAATTTAATAGCTACCTGTGTAGTAGGTGATGGTGAAGCAGAAACAGGCCCACTTTCAACATCTTGGCATTTAAATAAATTTTTGAATCCTAAAACAGATGGTATAGTACTTCCAATATTACATTTAAATGGATATAAAATTGCAAATCCAACAGTATTTTCAAGAATATCAAACGAAGAAATAGATAATTTCTTTAAAGGATGTGGATGGGATCCTTATTATGTTGAGGGTGACGATCCATTTGAAATGCACGAAAAAATGGCAACAGTACTTGATGAAGTAGTCCAAAAGTTACAAATAATTAAAACAGATGCTAAAAACAATAGTAGAGTAAGAAGACCAATGTGGCCAATGATAGTTTTAAGAACACCAAAAGGTTGGACGGGCCCAAAAGAGGTAGAGGAAAAACAAATTGAGGGTTCATTTAGAGCTCATCAAGTTCCAATCGTAGTAAATAATGAAAATGAAAAAAATTTACCACTTCTTGAAAGCTGGCTTAGAAGTTATAAACCAGAAGAACTATTTGATAAAAACGGAAAGTTAATCAAAAAACTAAAAGATCTTGCACCAACGGGAAATAGAAGAATGAGCGCTAATGTAAGTGCTAATGGTGGGGAGTTATTAAAAGAGTTAAGATTACCTGATTTTAGAAAATATGCTGTTGAATTTGACACACCAGGCTCAGTAGTAAAACAAGATATGATTGAACTTAGCAAATATATAAGGGATTTAATTTATTTAAATAAAGATAATAGAAATTTCAGGGTATTTGGACCAGATGAAGCACTATCTAATAGACTAAATGCTATATTTGAGGAAACAAATAGGCAATGGGTAAATAAAACCTACGAAAACGATGAATATCTATCTTCGGATGGAAGAGTTATAGATTCATATTTATCAGAACATTTTTGTGAAGGAGCCCTAGAGGGTTATCTTCTTACAGGGAGACATGGATTTATTCATACATATGAGGCGTTCGCAAGAATAATAGATTCAATGGTATCTCAGCATGCTAAATGGCTTAAAGTAACAAAGGAACTACCATGGCGAGAAGATATATCATCACTTAATATAATCTTATCATCACATATTTGGCAACAAGATCACAATGGATATACCCATCAAGATCCAGGATTTTTAAATCATTTAGTTACCAAAAAAGCAGATATAGTTAGAATGTATCTGCCACCTGATGCAAATTGTCTTATATCGTGTTTTGATCATGTTATTAAAACCAAGAATTATATAAATGTAATAGTCGCATCAAAGCATCCTAGATATCAATGGCTTTCTATGGATGATGCAATAAAACATTGTACAAAAGGTATCGGAATATGGCAGTGGGCCTCAAATGATGGTGGAAAAGAACCTGATATCGTTCTTGCATGTGCTGGTGATACTCCAACTCTTGAAGTACTTGCAGCAACCCAAATATTAAATGAGAATTTTCCAAAATTAAAGGTAAGAGTTGTTAATGTAGTTGATTTAATGAGACTTGAATCAAATGATAAACATCCGCATGGTCTTACTGACAAAGATTATGATGCAATATTTACTAAAAATAAACCTATAATATTTGCATTCCATGGATATCCATCATTGATACATCAATTAACATATAATAGACAAAATAAAAACATGCATGTTCATGGTTATCAAGAGGAAGGAACTATTACAACACCTTTTGATATGAGGGTTCAAAACAAAATAGATAGATTTAACCTAGTTATCGATGCACTTAAATATTTACCAAAATTAGAAGATAAATCTTCTGAATTAATAGAATGGTGTAAAAATAAATTAGTTGAACATAAAGAATATATTAGAGAATATGGAAAGGATATGGATATTGTATTAAACTTTAAATGGGGAAAAGAGGATATATAATTATATATCTTTTTATATGGTCTAAAATTAAAGGGTATCTAAATAAATATTTACATGATATAATGTCTTAGAGGGAGAAGTATATGAAAAGAAAAGTTGTACTTGTTACAGGAAGTGCAAAAGGTATCGGAAAAGAATTAATAAAAAAATTTGCAAGTAATAATTATGATGTTGTAATTACGTATAATACTAGTAAAAAGGAAGCACTAAGTTTACAAGAATATATTCTAGAAAATTATAACGTGCGAGTAATGATAATTAAATGCGATATATCAAATGAAAGTGATATAATTAACCTGAAAAATAAAGTAATAGATGAATTTGGTATGCTTGATATACTTATAAATAATGCTGCAACAGCAATGGATAATTATATTGTGGATAAATCTAAAGAAGAGTTTATGAAAGTGCTTGAAGTAAATGTTGTTGGGACATTTTTAGTAACAAAGTATTTCTATCCTTATTTAGATGGGGGTATTATTGTAAATATTTCTTCAACGGATGCTGTTGATACTTACAGTAGAATTAGCATGGATTATTGTGCATCAAAGGCAGCAGTTAATTCTTTAACTAAAACCTTTGCACAGGAATTTGATAATATTAAAGTTGTTGGTGTAATGCCGCAGTGGACAAATACTGAAAGTATTAAAGAGATGAACCCAGAGTATTTAGAATCCGAACTAAAACGAATAGGCCAAAAAAGATTATTTGAACCTGAAGAGGTTGCAGAAAATATAATAAAATTAATAAATGATACAACTATAAAAAGCGGTGAAATAAGGAGAGTTTAAAATGGATATAAATAATATAATTAAAAATGCAGAAAATAGTATAAAAGAAGAGTTTGATAAAGTGGATGAATTATGCATGAAAAATAGTGAAAAAGTTCTAAGTGCCTTTAAAAAAAATAAAATTTCTGAAGCACATTTTTCATCTACTACTGGATATGGATATGATGATATAGGAAGAGATGCTATAGAAAAGGTATTCAAAGATGTACTTGGATCAGAAGATGCACTTGTTAGAAGTCAGTTTATATCAGGTTCACATGCTTTAACAGTTGCTTTATTTGCTTATCTAAGACCAGGTGATGTGATGCTAAGTATAACTGGCACACCTTATGATACACTTCATGAAGTAATTGGTATTGTTCCAAATAATAGTTCCTTAAAATCATTTGGAATTAACTATGAACAAATAGAGCTTATTAATAATGACTTCGATTATGAAAAAATAAAAGAAAGACTGATGAAATCAAAAGTTAAATTAATTGAGATACAAAGGTCTAAGGGATATAGTACAAGAAAAAGTATTTCAATAAAAAATATAGAAAAGGTAGTAAAAATTATTAGAGAAATTGACAGTGATGTAATAATAATGGTTGATAATTGTTACTGTGAATTTGTAGAAGAAAAAACACCAATCGAAGTTGGTGCTGATATAATTGTAGGTTCATTAATAAAAAATTTAGGCGGTGGGATTGCCCCAAATGGAGCATATATTGCAGGTAAAAGTAATCTAGTTAATTTAGCTGCTGAAAGATTAACCCTTCCGGGAGAAGGAAGAGAAGTAGGACCAACTCTCGGAATTAATAAATCAATTCTGCAAGGTTTATTTATAGCTCCAAGTGTTGTTGCAAGTGCTCTTAAAACTGCAATTTTAGCAAGTAAAGTATTAGAGGATTTAGGATATAAAGTAGAACCAAGATATAATGATAATAGGGTTGATATTGTTCAAAATATAGAGTTTGGGAATCCTGATAAATTAATTAAATTTTGCCAAGGAATCCAGATGGGATCACCAATTGATTCATTTGCTGTACCTGAAGCATGGGATATGCCAGGATATACTGATAAAGTTATAATGGCTGCAGGAACTTTTACACAGGGATCATCTATTGAAATATCATGTGATGGACCTATCAGGGAACCTTATATTGCATACTTACAAGGTGGCTTAACTTATGAATATGGAAAACTAGCAATAACAAGTGCAGTTAAAAATATTATTGAATGAATAAATTGACATTTTCAAAAAAAATAAATATAATATCGTACATGTAAGTGGGAGTGATTTATGTGAGTAAAAATAATAATCAAGAAATAAGAGATTATAGTAAGGAAATCAGAAATCTGGCTAATTATCTAGTTGACTATTCATTGGATAGTTATAATGTTAAAAATAATATGGGGTATAGAGTTAAAGTATTAGCTAAAATTATACAGTTATATGGATCAGAATTTATAGTACATCCTCTTATTAATATATTTAAAACAGATGATTACGTCAGAGGTTTTAAATATGTCACAACGTTAATAAAAATGCAGGCATATACCGACTATTGCAGATATCAAAAATATATTTTTGTATTAACAAACAAAGAAGTTAATATATTGCCATATGAATGCTTCGAAGAAAACATTCAAGACGGATATATTGAGGATTCAATGTTAGGGAGTTTATTAAAATTTAATAGCCTATCGGGATATGAAAAAATATTATATACCAAAAGCTTAAGTATGAATGAACATAATTACCTTAAATCTTTAAATCCTTTTTATGAGATAGAGAAAGATAAATATGATATTGATATTACCCTTGAATTAATAGAAAGGCATATAGAAAAATGGCAGAAAAGTTTTGAAGATAAAGAAAAATCATATAAAGCTGCGGCGAACTTCTTGTATAATTTAAATAAAATAAATGATAATGATGCAAGAAAAATATTGACTGAAATAAATCAAATTTTGGGATTAACTACATCAGATAATTATGATGAATTATCTTCTAAGGAAAAACTTATTAATTTATTGAAAAAATATCATAAATATAATGCACAGCAAAAAGAAAATACAAAAAAGTTAAAACTAATGCCAGATGAGAATAATGAAAATAAATAAACAAGAAATTGATAAATATATACAAAGTACAATAAATGATAATAAGTTTAACAAGATAAATAATATTTATCTTTCTAATAGACAAGTTAGGATATTAAATAAATATAATATAGGATATCAAAATGTGATCGATATTAGACAGTTGATATTTAAAGTAGAAGAATTTATAAATGAAAACTATTTATGTCAAGATATGGAAGACTTAGAAAATTTATCACAAGAACTAGCAGAATTTAATTATTATTATAATACTAATAAATAACTATTTTATGGGCTACATGCTCTTTTTTATTTCATCTATTTCCTGATTCAATGCATTAATCATCCTTTTTAACATTTCAATAGTTTGTTTAGTATCATCTTCCGAAAAATTTATATTATTATAGTACTTATTATAACTATAATTAGAATTATTAGTATTTTGAGTATTTACACCAGCAGAACTATTTGTAGGCCCCGAATCTAATCCTCTTTCAGCCATAACCTGTTTATAAAATGCATTGGTACTTAAAACTTGGGCAACAAGCATAAGCCAGTTACCCATTGCATTTTGTTCATTTGCGGTTGCATCATCAATTAAAAGGTAACCAACTGCTACTGCACTAAAAGAAAATAATTTTGGTGGTATATTAGGTATTAGACTCATATTACTCTCCCTATATTTATATTATGCTAAAAAATACTAATGTAAGTATTTTACAAACAGAATTTATTAATTTATGTTTTTGAGTTGACTTTATTTCCAATAAATTTTATACTAATATTGTATAGTTATACGATGTGTAAATTATATAATAGCATGTGGAGGGGAAATATGGAATTAATATTGTTTTCCACTCTTGGGTTAATTTTTGGAGTTTTACTTACTACGGTGGTAGTGGTAATTTTGATAAAGTCTAAAACTAAAAAATCTGATAATATAATAGAGACTGCAAAAAAAGAAGCAGATAAACTTAGAAGAGATACATTACTTGAGTTAAAAGAGGAACAGTTTAAGGTTAAACAAGAAGCAGATAAGGAACTTAGAGAGAGAAAAAGTGAAATTAAGGAATCCGAAGAAAGACTTCAACAAAGAGAAAACAGCATAGATAGAAGAGATCAAATTCTTCAGGATAGAGAAAACTTATTATCAGAAAAAGAAAATAATTTAGAACAAAAACAAAAAGATATTCAAAAGTTGGAAGAAAAAACAAATGAAGTTTTAAAACAGCAACTTGAAAAACTAGAAAAAATATCAGGTTTTTCAAAGGAAGAAGCAAGAAAATTAGTTATGAAACATGTTGAGGATTCAATGACTAAAGAGATTGCTGCTTATATAAAGGATAAAGAAGCAGAGGCTAAACTTGATGTAGATAAAAAGGCTAAAAACATGCTTACTATGGCAATGCAAAAATATGCATCTGATGTTACAAATGAGATAACAATATCTGTAATTAATTTACCTAATGATGATATGAAAGGTAGAATTATAGGTAGAGAAGGAAGAAATATAAGAACTATAGAGGCAGTAACTGGAGTAGATTTAATAATTGATGACACACCTGAAACTATAGTTATTTCAAGTTTTGATCCGTTAAGACGTGAAATAGCAAAGGTAACTATAGAGAACCTTATAAAAGATGGAAGGATTCATCCTGGTAGGATAGAAGAAATATACGATAAAACTTGTAAAGAAATTCATAGTAAAATTATAGAAAAAGGTGAAGAAGCTATATTTAATCTCGGGATTTCAAAGATAGATCCTGAACTGGTTGAAATAATTGGTAAATTACATTTTAGAACAAGTTATGGACAAAATGCACTTAAACATTCAATAGAAGTTGCGAATCTTTCTGGATTACTTGCATCTGAAATTGGTGAAAATGTTGGACTTGCAAAAAGAGCAGGATTACTTCATGATATAGGAAAGGCAATTGATTTTGAAGTTGAGGGAAGCCATGTAGAAATCGGAGAAATGATTGCTAGAAAATATAATGAGGATAACGTTGTAATAAATGCTATTGCTTCACATCATGGTGATACTGAACCCACTAGTATAATCTCAACAATTGTAGCTATTGCTGATACAATTAGTGCATCAAGACCCGGTGCAAGAAATGATTCCTTAGAAAATTATGTAAAGAGATTGCAGCAATTAGAAGAAATAGCTAATAGTTTCGATGGAGTAGAAAAGTCATTTGCAATGCAAGCCGGTAGAGAACTTAGAGTTATTGTCAAACCTGAAGAAATGGACGAGTTAACGTCTATAAAGGTTGCGCGTGATATAAAAGATAGAATAGAAAAAGAGATGCAATATCCAGGAACAATTAAGATAACAGTTGTTAGGGAAACAAGAGTTGTTGAAGAGGCACGATAAAAAGTGTCCTTTTTCATTTTTAAGATACTTTAAGCATATACTTTTATAGGTGAACATGTAATGAAAAATACCATTAATTATTATTACAATATACTGATAGATGATTTTATAAAGTCTAATGATGATTATTATTTCTTTTTGGATGGCGATGAATATCATCTTTTGTTATTCAATAGGCCATTTGAAGATATAAATGCATTGTATAAGCTTAACATGCAAATGAAAATTAATGGTTGCTTAGTTCATGAAATAATATTAAATAAAGATAAACAAGCTATAACAATGGTGAATGAAGTACCATATATATTAATAAAGTTATGTAGATACAAAAATGATAAGGTTTTTTTAAATGATATAAGTTATATACAAAATATGTCATCTCGTTTACAATACGATAAATCTTTGTTTAGAGATGATTGGATAAAATTGTGGAGTGATAAGATTGATTACTACGAATATCAAATAAGTCAATTTGGTAAAAAATATCCCATACTTTGTGATAGTTTAAGTTATTTTATTGGTCTTGGAGAAAATGCAATTAGTTATTTAGCTAACAATATAAATAGTGATAAAAATAATGTGAATATTAACTTAGTTGTGTCTCATAAAAGAATAAAACAAAAAATGGGAAGCTTTGAGTTTTATAATCCAATAAATTTTGTTGTTGATAGTAGGGTTAGGGACGTATCTGAATATATAAAAAACACATTTTTTAATGATAATTTTAATATATATGAATTAAAATCTTATTTAAGTTTAAATCCTTTCAATGAAAAAGAGTATGTTCAATTATTTGCTAGAATGCTATTTCCAACATATTACTTTGATATATATGATGAAATAATAAACAATAATAGTAGCGAGGATAATATACTTACAATATTAAATAAAATAGATGATTATGAGATATTATTATTTAATTTATATAAATTTATTGTATATGAAAAAAAGGTTCAACTTGAACCAATCGAATGGATTTTAAAATATCATTCTTAAAAAATTATGAAGATATTCCTTCAATAAATTCCTTTACCTCAATTACTTCTGGTATTTCAGAGGTTAAAATTGTCTCGATTGTCTCTTGTATAGTTATACCAGAATATAAACAGTTTGAACAATTGCCCAGCATTCTTACATAAGCAATGCCATTTTCAAATTTTATAAGTTCAATATCTCCACCATCATTTATCAAAAAAGGTCTAATTTTTTCTATTACTTCATTTATTTTATTTGTAACTTTTTTATCGTTATCCATAGAATACCTCCACATAAATTATACATAATTTTAACATACTAGTAAAGATATATTATTAAATGTTTAATGATTGTGGTATAATAAATTTATGAGGTGCAGTATGTCTAAGTATAGTATTAGTCAAATAATTAACGTATCTATAACTTCAGTTAAGCCATATGGCGCATTTGCCAAGGTTGATGAAGAATATACTGGATTAATTCATATTTCTCAAATTAACGGGAAATATATAAAAGATATCAATAATTATATTAACGTGGGGGATATTAAAAGAGTCAAAATCATAGGTATAGATGATGAAAGAAGGCAGCTAAAGTTAAGTATGATTAATCTATCAAATGAAATTAACAAATATAAATCAAATAAGAATAAACTATTAGAAACAAGACTAGGGTTCCAATTATTTGAGGAAATACTACCATTATGGATTGATGAAAAAATATCTGAGATAGAAAAAGAAAAATAATAAAAAATTTTTAAGATATCATTGACAAATCTTCTTATCAATGATATAGTTAATTACGTCAACGTTATGGATTCTTAGCTCAGTTGGTTAGAGCACCTGCCTTACAAGCAGGGGGTCACAGGTTCGAGTCCTGTAGAGTCCACCATTTGCCGAAATAGCTCAATTGGTAGAGCAACTGACTTGTAATCAGTAGGTTGCGGGTTCAATTCCTGCTTTCGGCACCA
This sequence comes from Bacilli bacterium, assembly GCA_017938725.1. GTDB lineage: Bacteria > Bacillota_I > Bacilli_A > RF39 > UBA660 > CAG-433. The sequence goes on from JAGBAW010000026.1 coordinate 86,495, forward strand.
CTATGGGGAGATAGCGAAGTGGCTAAACGCGGCGGACTGTAAATCCGCTCCTTAGGGTTCGGTGGTTCGAATCCACCTCTCCCCACCATAGCTTGCCTCGTAGCCAAGTGGTAAGGCATCAGACTTTGACTCTGACATGCGCTAGTTCGAATCTAGCCGAGGCAGCCATATTTGTTGTAATGTCCTGTTAGCTCAGTTGGTAGAGCATTTGACTTTTAATCAAAGGGTCATGCGTTCGAGTCGCATACAGGACACCATTTTGGAAGTAACTCATCAGTAAAATGGTGGGTTTTATTTTTAAAATTTACAATATTTTAAAAAAAGACTTGAAAAATAATTGTATTTATTATATACTTAAAGAGTCCAATCGAGATGACTGGATTATATGGTGCCTGCCTCAGTGGCGGAATTGGTAGACGCACAGGACTTAAAATCCTGCGTGAGTTAAATCACGTGCCGGTTCAAGTCCGGCCTGAGGCACCAACTTTTGGAGAAATACCCAAGTCTGGTTGAAGGGATCGGTCTTGAAAACCGACAGGTCGGGTAACCGGCGCGGGGGTTCAAATCCCTCTTTCTCCGCCACTATATTTTTGAAATAATTAATTATTGTACATCGCGGGATGGAGCAGTCTGGCAGCTCGTTGGGCTCATAACCCAAAGGTCGCAGGTTCAAATCCTGCTCCCGCAACCATATTGATTATAAGACTTATTTATTAAGTCTTTTTTTTATTCATTTACATATAATTTAGTGGTGATGTTATGAAAGTATATTCGCATAGGGGAGAGTCAAAGTATGCTCCTGAAAATACAATGAGCGCATTTTACTTGGCATGTTTTGTAAATAGTGACGGAATTGAAACAGATGTTAGAAAAACAAAGGATGATGTTTTAGTTTTGATACACGATAAAACTATTGATAGAACCTCAGAATTTAGTGGAAGAGTTTCAGAGTATAATTACGACGATTTATTAAAAATGGATTTTGGAACTGCAGAGTATAAAGGTGAAAAAATTGTAAAACTATCTGATTTTCTAAAATATTTTACTAATAAAAAAATTAATATATATTTAGAAATTAAAGAATCTGGATATGAAAAATTAATTATAAAGGTATTATCCGAATATAATATAACAAATGTAACACTAATTTCATTTAAATATGATGTACTAAGAAAATTAAGGGAGTTATCAAATAAAGTAAGTTTAGGTTGGCTAATATATGATTTAAATGACAAGGTATTGAACGATTGTAAAGAAATTAGTTTAAATCATGTTCTATGCACATCTATATGTTTAGAAATGCATGAAGTCAAATTACTAAAGAATAATAATTTTATCGTTTGTGCATGGGGTGTGTTAAATAAAACAGATATTAAACGTTTGTTAAAATTGGGTGTGGATAGAATAATTTATGATAGTGGTTATGAAGTGAAAAAAATAATTGACTCGGTAGATGATGATGAGTAGAACACGTAATTTCCTTGCGGGTATTCTAATTGGAATCGGTGTAGTACTGCCAGGAGTTAGCGGATCTGTGATTGCAATAATGATGGGTGTATACAATGATGTAATATGTTTATTAAGTGATGATAATATTAAATCATTTAGTAAGATTATAAAATTATTACCACTAATAATTGGTTTACTTATTGGAATTATAATATTTGGAAATATATTACTTATTTTTTATGAAAAATTTCCTTTTGAAATAATGTATGTTTTTATAGGATTAATATTAGGTGGCGTACCATTGTTGATAAAAGAGTTAGATGGAAAATCCGGTAACAAAATAAATTTAAAGTATTTTTTCATAACATTAACTTGTTCAATATTGTTAATAGTTCTACCTGAAGTGTTAAGTTTTAATAATTCCGAAATAAAAAACATTTTTAATCCATTTTACTTATTCATAGCGGGTTTCCTATATATATCAGGTAAAATAATTCCTGGCATAAGTAGTTCATTATTTTTAATGATGCTTGGACTATATGATTATATACTATCTATATTAGCAAATCCATTTATACTTTCATTAAATGAACTAATTAAATTAATACCTTTTTTCATAGGTGTAATAATAGGGCTTATTATTTTAATTAGAATTATTAATTATCTTTTATCAAATTATTTTGAAAAAACATATAGTGCTATTATAGGATTTGTTGTGGGATCAATATTTGCAATATATCCTGGTTTTGTATTTAATATAAGGGGATTGATAGCATTTATACTTATGATTATATCATTTAAACTGATTAATAAAATGCCTAAAAAATAGTAAAAAATATCTATAAGTGTTGACAACTGGGTAAAAAATTTAGTATACTTAAGTAGCATTTAGATATTTTGGTTCCGTGGTGTAGTGGTTAACACGTCTGCCTGTCACGCAGAAGATCGCGGGTTCAAGTCCCGTCGGAACCGCCATTTATTTTTTTTGGCTCTGTCAGCAGCCCGAGTCCGACCAGCGTGAGCCAGTAGCAGGGCAGAAGCCGATAGGGGAACAGAAAGGCATACCGATCTGCCCGGGCAGGGAAAAGGAACAGGTAAATCGCCAGCTTGATC
>JAGBAW010000027.1 GCA_017938725.1 Bacilli bacterium
AAGAAAGGATGGTATTATGGTAAATATTATTAAAGAAGAATTACCTATTGATGAATCGTTAAAAAGGAAGTTAGAACTAATATGTGAGTTTTCTAAAACAACACCAACTATTATAAATGGGAATATTAGAAAAATAGATAAAACTAACTTAACATACATTGAACCTAATAGAATTATTATTAAAGATAAAACATTTCTAATATTTAATTTTTCTAACGAAATATTCATTGAAAATTTATCAAATAAGATAAAATTATCTGAATTAGAAGATTATTTAAAAACTATCTAAATTCTATTTATACCCTAATCAGGAAATTGACAAATCTTTAAAAAATGATATTATAAATAACCAATGAAAGAGGTATTCTCTAGAAAGAGGACTATATCATGTTTACTGAAATTATCAATAAATTAAAAAAGAAAAAACAAGAATTGCAAAATTTAAATAATATGCCTATTGAAGAAAAAACTACTTTTGATATCACAATCGCTAAAGAAAATAATATATATAAAATGGAAATTAGTGATTATATATCAATAGTTGATTATGTTGAAAGAACAGATTTAATTGATGAATTTGGTGTAACAGATATGATAAGTAATGGTGTCCTTTGGAATAGCAAAAAACAAAAGGTGAATAAAGGTATATATTATGTTTTAATAGTAGATGGCAGACTTTATAATATTTTTATTAATGGTAATGATTTAGCAATAGACGAAAGAACTAAAATAAATGATATAACTGAAGAAAGAATTATTTATTTTAATACAATTACTAGTGATTATCATTATTTTAGTGCCAAACATGATAAAACTGGTTCCACCTTTTATACTAAATATTATAGTAAAAATGGATTTGATTTTGGAAAACTTAAGTTTTCAAAAGAGGAAGCCTATGAAGAAATAAATAATGTCATTTCGAATCTGGAAAGCATTGAGAAAATAATATGTCTTATTGATATAGATTTGTTAAAAACAGGTATTTTAAATGATATTGGTAATGAATCTCTGCAAAAAAAGAAATCGTAAAGATACATTATAATATTGCATATTACTAGTCGTTGCGATATTATTTATACATCAAATACAAATGAGATGTTTAACATTTGGTGCGCATAACCCTATTGGAAATCGTACCAGATTGATACTAAACTCGAACTTTTAAATCTTATAAGAGTTCGAGTTTTAATGTTCTTAAAAATATGATAAAATATTTATAGAAATTAAATTGAATTTTGTCAATTTTGAAAACACACTTGTGCATTGACAATATCAATGAACGTGTGAATTATTTTATAGGGAGTAGTTTAATATGAGCAATGACATAATAGTTAAGGATATTTCACAGATTGATTTAAAACATTCATTTTTTCATTATACCAGTAAGCAAAACCTAGATACTATTTTAAAAAATGGACTTGAACCAAGAATTGGAGAAAACTCTTTATATGTTGAGAAAACACCTAAAGTGTTCTTTGTAGAGGGCGAAAAAGGTATTATAACTATTATGGATGTTTGGTTAAGATGGTTAACTTCAAAAAGTAATGTTAATAAATTTGTATATTGGCTTGGTACTTTTTATATGAGAACTCCATTCTGCGTAAAAGGTATTCCCAATAGTATTGTTAAGAAAAATTTAAATAATATTAAAAAACGCAATAAAGTATACAGTAAAATGAAGAAAATTCTTGATAATAGCATTTTTCTTATTTTGGATTTAGAGGAAAATATTGATTTTGATTATAATGATATAGACGAAGTAAAAGATACATACTATGAATCTTTTTTAAAATTATTATACCCTAGTAGCAGTAACATAAAGGACAAGAAAATGGAATACTGGAATATGCATACTTATTCAAATAAAATTATAAATCCTTTAAAAATTTCATTACTAAAGAATAATGATAATTATATTGCAAATGACATATTAATCAATATAATAGAAAATAATATTGAATATATCAAGATTAATTGTGAATTTTTATATGAATATTATATTTATATTAAATAAGTGAAAAGTTGTTGAACGTCCTTCTTTAGGGTACCAATATGTAATCAACCCTTATAATTTAAGGGTTTTTATTTTTTAGGTCTTAAAAGAGGTCTTATAAATTGTCTAGTAAATCAACTATTTCACCTTGAATTGTAGGAAATAAGTGCATAATTAAATCAATTACTTTACAGAGAAACACTTACAAAAAATTTACTAGCACAATTTTTTGTCAATATGGTTTTTAAAAAGAATATTCCATTAGAAAATGACAAATACAGAGATAATTTATAAATTAAATAGATTGAGTACTCAAATTATGTTAAAATATAATTATATGAGGGGGAATTAATTTGAATAAAATAATAAATAAAAATATGAAAAATAATACTACTTTTGAAGATATAAAACATGTTGACTCAAATGATAATGAATATTGGAATGCTCGAGAATTACAAGCTGTTTTAGATTACAAAGAATGGAGAAAATTTGAAGGAGTTATTAATAAAGCTAAAAATGCTTGTATTAATAGTAATATTGAGGTTTCAGAACATTTTGTCGGCATCGATAAAACGATAAAAATGCCTAAGGTGCAACAAAAAAAATTAACGATTATAAGTTAACAAGGTATGCTTGCTATCTTATTGCTCAAAATGGGGATTCAAGAAAAAATGTAATTGCTTTAGCACAAACATACTTTGCTATACAAACAAGAAGACAAGAAATAAATGAAAAAGAATATAGTATGTTAACTGAAGATGAAAAAAGATTCTATCAAAGAAACTTAACAAAAAAAGGAAATTATTCGCTAAATCAAACAGCTAAAAATGCTGGAGTTAAGAATTATGATAAATTTCACAATTATGGATATAAAGGGTTGTACAATGGTGAAACGGCAGATGATATTGCTAAAAGAAAGAAACTTAGATATAGAAAAGATATATTGGATAATATGGGTAGTGATGAATTAATTGCAAATCTATTTAGAATTTCACAAACAGAACAAAAATCAAAGAAAGAAAATATTAAAAGCGAGAAAGAGGCAAATAAAGTTCATTATGAAGTAGGTAGTAAGATAAGAAAAACAATAAAAGAACTTGGTGGAACAATGCCTGAAGAATTACCCAATCCTAGAAAAAGTTTGAAGGAATTAGAAAAAGAAAGAAAAAAATTAGAAATTAGATAAAAGAATAAAATTAAGTAAAATTATATTTTATATATTATTTATAATGGGTGTTTATTAAATTTAGGAGGTGTTTATGTCTAAGATTAGCAATGTTCTTACTATGCTTGAATATTTAAGTTCAGGAAGAAAATATAGTATAAAAGAATTATCAGAGAAACTAGAAGTGTCTTCTAGAATGATTAGAGTTTATAAAGAAGAAATAGAAAAAGCAGGAATTTATATTGATACAATTAAAGGTCCTTATGGCGGATATGTATTAAATCAAAATATAAATATTCCAAAAAGATTTATTACACCAAATGCTATAAATATTAAAAACAAAGATTTATTTAACTTAATTAATAGAGCTATAAAAGAAAAAAGAAAATGTTTTATAGAGTATTATTCTAAAGATGAGAAAAGCACTTCAAAAAGAACTATTCATCCATATGATTTAATTCTTTTAGGAAATGAATGGGGAGTTGCTGCTTATTGTGAATCTAAAGAAGAAATAAGACATTTTTATATTAATAGAATTAAATCAATAGAAATTTTAGAAAATTTTTATAACTGACAGATATATTTCCTCTTCTTTTGTTATTCTATAACTAGAAAAAGGAGAGGTTTTGTCATGATAAATCACAAACATACTGAAGAAACTGAAATTAATTTTTCAAAAATTGAAGAAAGATTATTACAAATAAATGATCCTAATTTATTTACAAATTTTGAATTTGGTAGAAAAGCAAGATATTTATTTAGAGATGTTCCTACATTGATTGTAGCAACCGGAGGTTCTAAAGCTGCAGCCCATTATCTTAAAATGTTTTTAGAATCAATAGAAACTTTATGTGAGGTAATTGAGCCAAGAGATTATTTTCATAAAAGAAATATTAATCAATTTAAAAATTTAATTGTGCTTTCTAGTAGTGGCAAATCCAATGGATTATTAGAAATACTTAGAAATTTTCATGGCAGTAGTTATTTAATTACCAGTGAATATGTAAGGCAGGAAGATGATTACACTCATACAGCAGGGTATTTTAAAAATGAATCAACACCACTGTTTGATATTCTTTATTGGAGTAATGGAAAATATAAAAATAGGGAAAAAAGTTTTATCTCAATTATTCCTACTCTTGCTCCTATGTTAATGTTTTTAGAGCTAAGTATATTAAAAGAAACCAAAAAGGGAGAACTTTCTTCAGAAGATTTAATGAAGATAAATGGAAAATTGAAACAATTATTAGAAAAAAGTAAAAATCGAATTAATAATCTTAACTTTAATTTTAAGGATACAAATTTAATTCAAATTATGTCAGGCTATGATACAACTTGTTCATCTTCTATTTTAGAATCTAATATGATAGAAACAGGAACTTCTAGTGTTGTTGTCCACGATAAAGGCTCTTATTGTCATGGTAGAAGTAATCTATTATTTCAAAATCCTGGAAGTCCTATTATTTATTTAGCACATCAAATGAAAGATTTAGATAATGAATTATTACCAGTATTAACACAAGAATATCCTAATATTTTCCTATTCCATACTTTAGATGAAGATGTAAGTATATTTTGGAAAGAATATTATTTAGCTATACAGATGTATTTTTTATCTAAAAAAATAGCAGAAGATAAAGGTATTGATCTTACAATGCCTGAATATAATCCGCAAGTAGTAAAAAAATTATATAGATATAAAGGAGAAATGTGATATGGGAAACTTAACTTATATAACTGGAAATTATGGCAAATATGTTTCTGTAAAAGAAAAGTTTGAAAATTCTGGAATCACAATAGATTATTTTAAATGTGATTTAGAAGAACCAGATATTAATGATATAGAATTTATATCAAAAGAAAAAGCTAGACAAGCATTTGAAATATTAGGAACACCTGTGTTTGTTGCTGATTCTGGTTTTTATATACAAGATTATCCTGGCAATCCTGGATATCCTGGTGCTTTTGTTAAAAGAAGTGGCATTTCATCAAATATTATAGAGTTATTAGAAACAATGAACCAAACTCAGAATAGGAATTGCTATTTTCTTGATTGCTTAACATTCTTTGATGGTAAAGATTATTTTCAATTCTTTGGAGTTAGCAAAGGTACACTTTCACACGAAATAAGAGGAGAGAAAAACAAAAAAGCTAAATCAAATTTATGGTTTGTGTTTATACCAGTGAATTGTAGTAAAACTTTAGCTGAAATGTCGGATGAAGAAAGAAATAATAGACCTGATAATAGAACTAGTGCTACAGATAAATTTATAGAGTGGTATATAATTAATTATAAAAATTCAAAAAGATTGGTAAAAGATATGAACACTAACTAATGTATTATATTAGCAATTCCAAAAGATATTTTTATAAAAACATTTAAGATATTGCTTGATAAGAAAATTGTCGTTATAATATGTTCATCAAATACAAATTAGATGTTTAACAATTGGTGTGCATAACCCTATTGGAAATCGTACCACTTAAAAATCTGTTCGAACTTTTTCGAACTTTAGATAGGAGACTTGTCAAAAGTCTTTTTTTAGTCTGTTTTAAAGATATAATAGGTTGCAACTTTAATAAAAAAAATTTATAATATTTAATAGATAAAAATTAAGGTGATTATAAATGGCAAATATAAATACTTATATAAGAAAATATAAAAATAAATCATTTGAAGAAGAACCATTTAATGAAGTAGATAATCTTATCTTTTCATCTTTAGTTTATTTAAATTTCGATGGGATTATTCCAAATAATAAAAAGTACGTTACTTTAAATGATGCAGGTAAAATCTTTTTGAACCAAAATACCTACTTAAATGTTAGTAAGTATGGAATAGCTCATATGGTAAGTTATGGTATATTAAAATCTATTGTGGATACTGTGAGGTATAAGGATATACTGGTTTATAATTACTTTTATATTGGAGATATAAATAAACAATTTGGTGCGATGTGTTTTAAGGTAAAAAAGAATTTTATTTATGTGGCTTTTGAAGGCACAGACAATCTATTAAGTGGTTGGAAAGAAGACTTTCAAATGGCTTATGAATTTCCTGTACCATCCCAAAAGCATGCGATTAATTATTTAAATAAAAATATAAGTTTCTTTGATAAAAATGTAATTGTTGGAGGTCATTCAAAAGGAGGTAACCTTGCATTAGTTGCATGTATGTATTGTAAAAAATATATAAGAAAAAAAATAAAACTAATATATAGTAATGATGGGCCTGGTCTTAGAAAAGCACAAATGGAATCAGTTAATTATAAAAGTATAAGGGATAGATATATTCACATAATTCCTAATTATTGTTATGTTGGAATACTACTAAGAAATGATAAATATAAAGTTATAAAATCTTCAAGAAGGGGTGTATTTGCGCATTCACTTTCAACATGGCAAATAGATGATAATAAATTAAAGGAATCAGAACTAAGTAATATAAGTAAAAATTTAGAAGAAAGTGTTATTATGTGGCTAGATAAACATGATGATTTAAAAAGAGAAAAAATGATTATTACTATATTTAATGCTTTAGAGGAAAGTGGAATATATGATATAAATGATTTTGGTAATATAAAAAAAATAATAATGGTTATTAAATATTTAAAAAATATCGACCAGGAAACTAAGGACCTAGTTTTAGGTTTTATCCATTTTAATTTTAATTATCTATTAGAAAATATGTAAACTAAATTATAATATAAATAATTCCCAAATTTTATAAATATATGGTATTATATATGTGTATAAAATATAGAAATGAGGTAATTTTATGAAAAAAATATTAAATTTATTATTAATTATGTTAATGTGTTTAGCTTTAATACCATATAAGGTGTTGGCAGAAGAAAAGACATATAATTCTTTAAATTTAGAAAGTGTACTTAAAGAAGAAGAAATAGAACATAATCTTAGTAATTATAGTGAAAATAATGATCAAGTGACAATTTATTTATTTAGAGGTAAGGGTTGTACTTATTGCCGTGCATTTTTGAACTTTTTAAATAGTATAGTAGACGAATATGGTAAATATTTTAAATTAGTATCATATGAAGTATGGTATGATGAAGATAATAATAAGTTAATGGATGAGGTATCTGAATATTTAGATAAACCCGCTGATGGAGTACCATATATAATAATTGGGGACGAAGTTTTTGTAGGATATTCATCTAGTTATGATGATGAAATAAAAAATTCTATTAAAAAACTTTATGATAGTAAAGATAGATATGATGTAATGGATGAGATTAAAAATAATACAAAAATTGAAAAGGAAAAGAGTAATACTTCAAATTTTAGTATAATTGTATTTAATTTAGTAGTTACAATATTAGCAGTAATAGTAGTTATGTTATATGATAGAAATAAGAGATATGAATTAATGGAGAAGATAGAACAATTAGAGAAAAAGTTAAATAAGAAAACAAATAATGAAAAGTAGAAAATGAGAAAAAATAATATAGTCTTAAAGTCAAAATGTGATTATTTAAAAATTAGTGTAACAATATATATACCAGAAAATTAAATAAAAGGCATAGTTCAAATATCTTATGAAATGCTAGAGTGTAAAAAAATATTAAAAAGTTGTCTGCTAGATGATGTGAATCCCAAATAAGTAAAAAGCCTATGAGTATAATAGTAAAATGTCATAGGGTAATAGGGAAACATTAAAATATAGCTAGATATAATACAATAGTTAATTTAAAAGTAAGACTATTAGAGATAACAAAATGTAAGGAGTTATAATCATGTCAAGATATAAATGTAAAATATGTGGATATATTTATGATGATGATAAAGAAAATATTAAGTTTATTGATTTACAGGAAAATTTTAATTGTTTATCCTGCACAGCACCCATAAGCTTATTTGAAGAAATAGAAAATGAAGTAGAAGAATTTAGCAAAGATGAATTAGATAATGCAATTAAGATTTCTAAAGATAATATCTCAATAGAAAGATTAGTAGAAAAATGTATTAACTGTGGAATGTGTATGAATATATGTAAAGAAAAACAAGGAATAAAAGATATTTGTATGGGTAGGGCATGTATAAATTGTGGACAATGTATTCAAGTATGTCCAACAGGGGCACTTATTCCAAAAAGAGATAAGGATAACTTAAAAAAGGCAAAGGAAGATGGTAAAATCCTAATTGCATATACGTCTCCATCAGTTAGGGTAGCACTAGGTGATGAGTTTGGTCTTGAAAAAGGAGAATTTGTACAAGGAAAATTAATATCATCACTAAGAAAAATAGGATTTGATTATGTCCTAGATGTTACTTTTGGTGCCGATTTAACTATTATGGAAGAAGCAAATGAATTGGTTAGAAGAATAAATAGTAATGAAAAATTACCTATGTTTACTAGTTGCTGCCCGGCATGGATTAAGTATGCAGAAATGTTTTATCCAGAAATTCTTTCATATATATCTACATGTAAAAGCCCTATAGGTATGATGGGTGAAATAGTGAAAAATTATTTTACAATGAAAAACAATATAGATAAAAACAAAGTATTTACAGTAGCAATCACACCATGTACTGCTAAAAAATATGAAGTAGCAAGAGATGAAATAGGAGGAACTGATTTGGTTATAACTACTAGAGAACTGGCTGATATACTTAAAGAGGAAAATATTGATTTTAAATCTTTGCAAGATAGCAATTATGATTCGCTTTTATCAGAGGGTACAGGATCAGGTATGATATTTGGTAATACTGGTGGTGTAATGGAAGCATCCCTTAGAGAGGCATATTACATTTTAACTGGTAAGAATTTAGAAAAAACTAAACTTGAGTTTAATAGTGTAAGAGGGATGGATAATGTAAAAGAGGCATCAATTAAAATTAATAATATAAAATTAAATGTTGCTGTAATTCATAAAATGTCTTCTGCAATACCTATTTTAGAAGAAGTTAAAAATGGTACATCTAAATATCACTATATTGAAATAATGAATTGTGAGGGTGGTTGTATTGGTGGCGGTGGACAACCTAAAATCATAAATGGAAAAGAAATTGAGGTAAAACAAAAAAGGATTCAAGCACTATATAATAGAGACAAGAGTAATAAATTTAGATTTAGTCATGAAAATCCTGATGTTATAATGGTATATAATGAATTTTTAGGTAGCCCACTAAGTAAAAAATCAGAAGGATTATTACATACAAAATATGAAGATAAATCACATTTAATAGATAGCTATCTGTTAGTGGTTAAATAGACAATTGTCCTTAACATGAGAATTAATTATGGATTGGATAATGAAGATTCGACAGCAATAGGATTAGTAATATACGCTATATCATAATGGTTTATTATTTAGTATGACCTACGATGGTAGATTATTTGTAAAGATTTATTAGTTAAAAATTATTATTAAACCACCGGTATGTGTTATTTTTTAAATTTAAATGATAATATTATTTTTGAAAGAAGGAATATTATGAATCAAGAAAAAATAGGAAAATTTATTGCTGAAAATCGAAAAAAACAAAATTTAACACAACAAAGATTGTCAGAACAACTAGGTGTAAGCATAAATGCAGTTTCTAAATGGGAACGAGGAATTTGTTTAATGGATATGTCCTTATTGAAACCATTAAGTAGAATATTAGATGTTAGCGTAATAGACATTTTATCAGGGGAAAAAGTAAAAACTGATAATATGCAGGATAAGTATGAAGAAAGCATTGAAAGTCTTGTTAAGTTAAATGAAGTTAGATCCAAATCCTTTGGATTATATGGAATGCTATTTATATATTTTATATTACTAATATATAAGGCATTTAATGATATTTGTATGTTTGACATTGTAGCTATACTAAGTGGGTTTAATGCCTTTAAATTTGCTTATAAATATAAATTAGAAAAAAGCAAGGGAGATTTAATAGTAAGTGTTATATCCATTATATTTTGTTTATTTATGTTTATTGAGTATATCCTAGCTACAGTTAAATAGGAAAGAAAGGTTAAAATTTAGGAGTGTAAAACTATATGTTTAATTTAAAGAAAGAAACAATAAAAAAGAATATATTTTTAACTTTATCAATTATTTGTGCATTCATATTTATTGCAGGGATAATGTGTACTATAATGGGAGATTCAAGTCCAGTTAAGTTTATAATAAATAATAGTCCAGTAAAATTAATAGTACCACCCATGTTAGTATTTTTTGTTACATCTGTTTTATATAGAAATAGTAAAAAGGCAATAGAAGAAAATACGAAATAGTTTAAACTACGGGTTTGGCGGATCATAACTTATTGATTCGCTTTTATAATATAAAAAATAACCTAATTTATAGATTACTTAATCTTTCCCGTCATCGATTCGTGTTTAACTTGTTATATGAATTGAATCATATCTTATCTAACATATCAGTAGTAGATTTTTTTGCAATTTTTTATATTGTTTTATATAAACTAAATTACCATCTACTTTTTAAGCAAATTTTTCTTTGGATAAGTTATACTTTTGACGGTAATATTTTAAATACATAGCAAGAATGTTCTAGTTCTTATGATTTTTTATTAAACTTGATTTAGATAAAGTTAAAAAGTATATAAATTTAATTATATATATTCAATCTTTTCATCATGTTATAGTGTATTTATTATATATTCTACTTGCATATTTTATTTATCTATGAAATAATGAATTTGAAAGAAGATGATTGATTGTATGAAAGTCATATCAATAAAAGAACTACTAGAAAAATTTTTAAACTGGTTTGATAAAGGTAAGAGAAAGATATTTTTAACTATATTCATAATAGGGTTTACCTCAAATATTATTGTTATTACAAATGACATAGTATCTACAGATACAATTGCATTATCTGAAGTTTATATTCCAGGTTCTTGGGAATTATTTTTAGGTAGATGGCTACTAAAGTATTTTGGATATTTACGATTCGGACTTGTAAGTTCTGCATTAAATAGTACCCTTTCTTTAATAACCATATCATTTACAGGGGTGTTACTAATAGATTTATTTAAGATAAAACATAAATTATCTATTTTTTTAACATGCATTTTATTAGTTGTATCGCCATTTTTTACTTCAACATTAATATCAGTATTTTGTTCTTTTGAATATAGTTTAGCATTTTTTTTCTCAGTATTATGTGTATATTTACTATACAAAATAAAAGGTTCAATCCTAAAAATAATATTACCTAGTATTTTATTGGCATGCTCTTTAGGATTATATCAAGCATATTTAGGAGTCACTTGTGGATTATGTATACTTGTGCCCTTAGTTTATTTATTAATAGAAGAGGAAACACCTAAGTATATATTAAAAAAACTATTGCAAAGTTTAATAATGGGAGTAATGGGATTAATAATATATGAAGTAATTTTACAAATATCACTTAGTATATTTGATGTATCTATGTCTACATATGGAGGCGCTAATGAAATAGGAATAAAAACTATCTTAGGAATTCCATCTCAATTAAAAACTGCATACTTAAGTTTCTATAACTATTTTATGAATGATACAATAATAAACAATTTAATTTATAGAAGACACATTGCTCACTTAGTACTTTTTATACTAACATTACTTACCATTTTAAAATTATATTTTAAAAATAAAAACAAAAAGAGTCTTATATTTAATTTAGAATTCATTATGTTTATTATATTAATACCTATTGCATTAGGTATACTTACAATAATCGCAAAAGATAGAGAATTATACTCTTTAATGAGTGCTCCATATATACTTATATATATCTTTATATTTTCATTAATAGAAAAGAAAGACACCAAAAAAGCTTTCGAAAATATCGTCTATTGTGCAACCATATTAGTGAGTATATTTATAATAAATTCATATTTAGTAATGACAAATGCAACCTATATGTCTCTTAGAATAACAAAAGAAAAAACTCTATTCACATCACAAAGAATAATAAATGAAATATATAATATAGAAGAATATAACAAAGATATGAAAGTTCTATTTATTGGAACCACAAAAGGGGATAACTTTACTAATCCTAATAAAGTATATGAATTATCTAGTAGTAATTCATTATTTGATCCATTAATGTGGAGTGAACCAATTATGTGTAATCGTGGATGGCATCATTTTATCAAATACTATTTAGGGATAGAACTAAAAGAGGCTACTATAGAAGATTATAATAATATAATAAATACCAGCGAATTTGATAGTATGAACACATATCCTAATGTAGAATTTATTAAAGTAATAGATGATATTTTGGTTGTAAAAGTACAAGAAAAGTAATTAATAATTATTGCTTTAAAATATTAATAAACAAATCTTGAGTATATTTAGATTTGCTTTTTGTGTTATAATTAATTATGTTATACAATATGTATCACATATTCCTATATTAATAGTAGGTATGCGGTTATAATAAAAAAAGAATTAGTATAAATATTAAATAGGTGGTATTATGGACAGATTTAAAAGTGTTAGGTTAGCAAGTATTTTAGGTATATTTAGTAATTTATTTTTGTTATTTATTAAATCAGTAGTAGGATTTATATTTAATAGTCAAGCTATGATTGCAGATGCTTTTAATAGTGCGGGAGATATATTTTCATCACTAATGACTTTTGTGGGCAATAAAATAGCAAGTAAACCAAGTGATGATGATCATAATTTAGGTCATGGCAAAGCAGAATATATATATTCAATGCTTATTAGTATAGTTATGATATTAACTTCCATAATAGTATTTAAAGATTCAATACTATCATTAATTAATAAGAATAAATATGAATTTTCAATATGGTTGGTAGTTGTATGTGGTATAACTATTTTGCTTAAATTTTTACTATTTATATACACAGATAAATTATCAATGAAATACAATAATTTACTTATTAAAGCAAACTCTAAAGACCATAGAAATGATTGCATACTTACTATGTTAAATTTAATATCTTGTTTATTTTCTATTTTAAATATATATTTTCTAGATGCATTAGTTGGTTCATTTATAGCTATTTGGATACTTATTACATCTATTAAAATATTTATAGAAAGCTATGATATACTTATGGATAAATCAATTGATGATTTAACTAAAGATAGGGTATTTGAAATAATTAATTCACATAAAGAAATAAAAAAAGTTATACATTTTAACTCAACACCAGTAGGTTATAGATATCAAATATCATTTACTATATATGTAGATGGAAATTTATCTACATTTGAAAGTCATGAAATAGCAGATAATTTAGAAAAGGAAATAGATAAAAAAATAGATGAAATATATTTAACGGTAATACACGTAAATCCAATTGAAATAAAAAAGGATTAACTTTTATTATAGGAGAAGTAAAATATGAGGATAAAAGGAAAAGCCAAAAAGGCGCTTATTTCGGTATTAATTATTCCAATATTAGGATTATCTACGTATTATATGGATGATATTCAAAAATTTATTTTAAATATAATTCCAAATGAGCAAATAAGGTCATATGAAATAAATAATTTGCCAGAATATAGTGGTAATGATTTTGTATATATAAATAACAATGAACCAGAGTTTACTAAAGAAGAACTAAGTAAAGATGTGTATGAAGAGTATAGTGATTTTGACATTTTAGGTAGATGTGGAGTTGCGAGTGCCATTATAAGTTTAGATACCATGCCAAAAGAAGAAAGAGGTTTTATTGGACAAATTAAACCAACAGGATGGCACACTATTAAATATGATTTTATAGATGGTAAATATTTATATAATAGATGTCACTTAATAGGGTATCAACTTACTGGAGAAAATGCCAATGAAAAAAATTTAATAACTTGTACTAGACATATGAATTCAAGCAGTATGTTAAAATTTGAAAACGAAGTTGCAGAATATGTAAAAAAGACATCTAATAGAGTAATGTACAGGGTAACTCCTATCTTTAAAGATAAAAATTTGCTTGCAACAGGAGTTCAAATAGAGGCTTTATCTATAGAGGATAATGGCAAAGGAATTAAATTTAATGTATTTGTATATAATGTACAAGATAAAATACAAATAGATTATTCAAATGGAGATAGTAAAGTAATAGATTAAAAATATATACATTATAAAATAAATTATAATAATTAACTAGAAAATAAGGCAGGTAAGATAATGAAAAAAAGATTTATAATAATTATTTTAACAATATTAATAGTTATAAGTATTATCGGCGTTATTTTATTAAATATTAGTAAAATAAGAGGAAATACTAACGATGTAAAGATAACTATAGGTGATTCTAAGATGTATACTAAAAAGGAAATAGAATCTGCTAGTGAAATAGTATTAGATAAATTTAAAGATTTTCCAGCAAAACTAAATGAACTTTGGTATGATGAAGATAAATCAAAAATGCAAAGTGATGAATGGGCAAAACATTATGGTGCAGATGAAGCAATTATATTATATTCTAATTTTACTACATATCCTGGTGAAACTTCTATTTTAGATGGATTTAATCCTGATAGCGATTATGTTAATTGGAACTGGATATTAGTTAGGAAAAATAAAGAAAAATGGAAATTAGTGGATTGGGGTTATTAATATGAAAATTGTATATAAGGGAAGTATGCTTAAAAAAACAAAACATATATCTTGAGTAAATATTAAATTTATGTTATTACGTATGCAGATGAGGGAAACTTCATAAAATAAAAAAGGATATACTTAACTTTCGTATGGTTAGGTACATTCCAATTGTTTGGATGCATACTAATACTCCATTTGAAGCGTTAGTGTGCTTTTTCTATTTAAATAGTATTATGAATACTAAAATAAATATGAAGATAATTATAATAAATTGAGATTTTTCTCTTTTTGTTATAATAATCATCTCCTTTGCAATTAAATATAAAGGAGTGCACCTAACGCTAATTAAGTATATCCATAAACATTATATCAAACATTTGTTCATAAAAGATCAAATATATAAATTTTTATAAAAAGGTAATTAATAGTATATTATAGAAATAAAATATATTAGGTGATATATGTGAACTATCAAAATGAGATAGATGCTAATTACTATTTAGCAAGATTTAATGAAATACTTTATAATATGCAAAGGGAAATGTTAATTACAAATACGACAGAGAATATAACAATAGATTTTATTAGATGTATGATACCTCATCATATGGCAGCAATTTATATGTGTCAGAATTTACTTAGATACTCAAATTATACCCCTTTAGTAAATATGGCTAATAATATAATTAAAGTACAAGAAAATGAAGTAAATCAAATGAAAGAAATAGCAAAAACTACAATTTATTATATAAATAATAAAAGAGATGTTGATAATTATTTTAAAAGATATTTTAAAATAACTCAGAACATGATAAATGAAATGAGAAATAGTATAAAGACTACTGATATTAATTTAGATTTTACTTATGAGATGATTCCACATCATGAAGGAGCAATTAAAATGTGCCAAAATGTATTAAGATATCAAATAGATCCAAGACTTAGAATGCTTGCAAATATTATAATAAAAGAGCAAAGTGAAGGTGTTAGAATGCTTAAAGAAATACAATATAATATAACAAAAAAATATCCTTATTAAAGATATTTTTTTAATTCTGAAATAGATTTTTCTTGAAATTTTAAAAATTCTTTAGCGAATTTTATATGGTCTTTATTCACATCTTTATCAAAATCATTTATTTTTCTCTCAGTATTTAAACTTCCCATAGAGATTCCTTCAATAAGCATTTGTGCAATAGATGAGTCACTATTATCAGATTTAACTTCCTTTTTTATTCCCATACCTGCCATCATTTTACTAACAGGACCCTTTTCATCTATTTCCATACCATTTTTATCAAGCTCTTTTTTTGCATCTTCTTTATATGAGGTATATTCTTTTAATATATCCTCAAGTAATCTTTTTATTTTATTATTTTTATCCTTTAAATCTTTTATGAGCTCTTCAATAGTATAACAAGCCATTTCCGCATCCTCATAAATATGTTCACATAATTCAAAATTTTCTTTCATAAAATCCTCCTTAAATTTATTATTAACTAAATATAACATTTTATACAGTTGTAATATTTTCGCATGGAATTCACATAAATCCATTCTTTTTTATTCAGGCGCTTGTAATTTTATAAAAAATTTGTTATCATCATGTTATAAGGGAGGTTTAGGAAAATGCCATTAACATTAGAAGAATTAGAAAAAAATTTAAAGATAATCGTTTATATGGGACCTTATATAAAAGATAGAAGAGAAGGAAAGTATAATGATTATGTAACATATGAAGGAAATCCAAGTGCAGATTATAAATCTTATATAAATTTAAAAACAGGAGACGTCTATAATATAGATTTAGATAAATGTAAAAAATTTGAAAAGGAAAATTTTATAATAACTATGCCAGTTATATCAAATAGTTATGATTCATATCTATTAAACTATACGAACTTAAAAAAATGGTTTTTGGAACAATTAAAGACGCGTAATGAGAAAGATGTTATTGAAGAACTTAGGCAAAAATATGAAAAAAAGATTGAAGTTGAAAATCTAAAAAAAACAAGAGAAAATCTTAAAAAATTAGAATCAGAACTTTCAAAAATAGAAGAAACAAGGGATGAGATTTTAGAAAAAATGGAAAGAGTGTATAATTCTTGTAATCATGAAATTGTTGTAAAGACAAAAGCGAATGATTCAGACGATGTTAACTATGATAAAGCAATCTGTTTAATATGTAATCAAAGATATTGCAATTTATTCTCCTTTCAATTTGATAAAGAATTTAAAAATATAATTTGTTTTGATAATGAAGAATTTAATAGTCTATCAGAAAAAGAAAAGGTTGACCTTGCATTTAATATGTTTGAAGAAGAAAGAAAAAATAATCCAGATATAAGTGATTCAAAAATAGTAGAAAATATAAATAATAGACTAAAAAATGATAAAGATGATATTAAGGGTAAAGTATTAACTAATAAACTTGATATGCTAAATTAGAAGAATATATTAATGTATTCTTTTTTTATCCTTGAGATTTTACTTAAACTATATTAAAATTGATTTATGGAGGTAAATATATGAAACTTATAATCGCAGAGAAACCATCACTTGCAAGAAATATAGTATCCGCAATCGGAAACATGAAAAGATGTGATGGATATTTTGAAAATGATAATTATTTAGTTACATGGGCATTTGGGCATTTATTTACCCTATATGATATAGAAGATTATGAAAATATAGAAGACAGAAGATGGAAAATAGATAATTTACCATTCTTTCCACAAAAATTTAAATTTAACTTAAAAAAAGATAAAAATAAAAAAATAGATGAAGGTGTTATTAAACAATTTAATATTATAAAAACACTTATTAATAGAGAAGATGTTGACACTATTGTTAACGCGGGGGACTCTGATAGAGAAGGAGAAATAATTGTTAGATTATGTATAAATAACGCATTAGAAAATGATAAAAAAAAGGTTAGACTTTGGCTTCCTGATCAAACAGCAAAAACAGTAAATGAAGCATTAAATGATATGAAAGATGAGAAAGAATATGATAATCTTGCTAATGAAGGATTTGCAAGGACTTATGTAGACTGGCTTTATGGAGTTAATTTAACAAGATATGCAACACTAAAAACAGGTACCCTACTTAGAGTGGGAAGGGTAATTGTTCCTATTGTTAAAGCAATATATGATAGAGATAAACAAATTGAAGAATTTGTGCCAGATATTTATTATGGTATTACTTCAAATGAAAAAACAAATGATCAAGAAGTTGAACTTACATCAAAAGAAAAATTTGAAAAAGAAAAATTAGAGGATGCTAAAAAATTATGTGATATCTATAATAAGGAAAAAGCTATTGTAATAGATAAGAAAATAAAAAAAGATACATTAGCGCCAGGTAAATTATATTCGCTTACTAAATTACAAAATTATTTAGGTAAGAAATATAAAATGCCTATGGATAAATCACTTTCTATTGTTCAAAAATTATATGAGGAAGGTTATTTAACATATCCAAGAACAAACTCAGAATATTTAGCAACTAATGAAAAGAGTAAGATAAAAGAAATACTAGAAATTGTATCTAAACTAGGATATAAAGTAAGGTTTAAAGATAAAAAAACAATATTTGATGATAGTAAAATAGAATCACATTCGGCACTAACTCCAACTTATAAAATACCTAAAAAAGAAAATATGAGCGAAGATGAAATAAAAGTTTATACCGCAGTTATGAGAAGGTTTGTGGCAGTATTTGCAGAAGAAGATTGTAAGATAGAAAAGACTGAAATTAAAATTAAATTAGGTAAAAAGGAAGAATTTACATTAAAGGGTAATGTAATAATTGAAAAAGGATGGACTAAATATGATGAATATTCTAAAAATGATAAAGTTCTTCCTAATTTAAATATAGGTGATACTGTTAATATAAACTTCACTCCTAAAGAAAAGAAAAAATCGGCTCCAAAACATTATACAATTGAAACGCTTAATAATTATTTAAAAAATCCATTTAAAGAAGATAAAGCAAAATTAAATGAAGAAGATGAAGATGATACTGAAGAGTATAAAGCAATATTTGAAGGGCTTGAACTTGGTACAGAGGCAACAAGAACAGGTATTATTAATAATGCGATTAATAGTAAATATATTGAGCTTAAAAAGGATGTTTATTATATTTTGCCTGAAGGAAAATACTTAATTGAATCTTTATCAAATATGAATATAAGTATGGATAAATATAAAACTAGTGAACTAGGTAAAGGTTTAAAACAAGTATATAAGGGAACTATAAAGATTGATGATGTTGTAAAACTTACTGAAGATGAAATAAAAAAGGTGTTTGATAATAATAATTTAGATTCTGATACTGGGTTTTATAAAGAAGTTATAGGTAAGTGTCCATTATGTGGAAAAGATGTAGTAAAAGGAAAATATAATTATGGATGTACTGGTTACAAAGAAGGATGTAACTTTAAAATAAGTATGAACATCTGCAGGAGAGTAATAGGTAAGGTTATTGCAAAAGAAATACTCGAAAATAAAATATCTTCTAATATAAATGGTTTTATTTCTAAAAATAATAAGGAGTTTTCTGCCAAGTTAAAATTAGAAGAAGATGGGAAATTATCATTTGTATTTAGTTAGTAAATTATATAAAATTTAAGCATTCTTATAATTAAAATAAGGATGTTTTTAATTGCTCTTTAATATATAAATTTTAAAAAAATATCTCATAGTAGGGGAATATATCAAATAAAAAGTTTATATATGTATTGAAGGAGGAATTAAATGAAAAAGAAAAATTATTTATTTTTAGCTTTTTTATTTTTTGCGATATCTACATTAATAGTATTTATTATTGATACTAATAAAGCTAATAAAATGGATGATTATAAACAAAAAAAGGAGAATGTTAAAAAACAAAAGAAAGTTAATAATATAAAAAATGAAGATAGCACTAACGATAATACTAAAGAAGATAGAAAGGGTAAACCATATAAAATAGAGCTTATTAAAAATAGCGATGAATATAGTAATTCAATTACTAATGATGAACAAATATTACCAGTAAAACAATATCCCGAGACATATACAGTTTATTTTGATTATAATGGTGGAGTTGAAGGTATTAAAAGTAAAGATGTAACATATAAAAATAAGTATGGATCTTTGCCTATACCTATAAAAGAAGGTTATACATTTGATGGTTGGTATACTAATTTAGATTATAATGAAAAAACTACAAATACATCAAAAGTCACAATTAAAGGTAATCATACTTTATATGCTAAATTTAATATAAACGATTATTTAATTACATATGATTATAATTACATGAAAGATAACTTATATAAAAATACATCAGAAAAGTCATTTTGGAATTTAGATAATTTTACTATAATGACAAATGATGAAACATTTAATTTAGAAAATGTATATAAATTTACATTTGATAAAAATAGTACTAATTTAAAATATAATGAAGAATTAAAGTTAGAAGATGGTAAAACTTATACATATAGTTTATATATAAAATCAAATAAAGAAAAGAATTTATCTATCGGATTTGAAAATGATTTAACTAACATAAATGTAAATGATTCATGGCAAAGATATACCAAAACATTTAAAGCAAATGATTATGAATATAAAAGTTTTGAATTCAATTTAAATAATGATGATAACTTTGATAATGAGGATACACTTTTAATATACGATTTTTCAATATCCGAAGGTAATTTAAATGCTAAAACAGAATCTAAAAGGTATGGTGATGAACTAGGTGAGTTGGAAATTCCTATAAGAGATGGATATACGTTTGATGGTTGGTATACTGACTTTACATTTAAAGAGAATATTAGTAATAATACTCTGGTTGATAGTTTTGATAAAACCTATTACGCAAAATGGATACCAAAATTATATACATTAAATATAAATCCTAATAAAGGAGTATATAAGGGTGATTCAACGAGTAAGACATATACTCAAAGCTATGATACGATGATTAAATTAATTAATCCAAAAGCGAGTTATAAAATTACATATGATTTAAATAACACTAATGCATCAAATAATAAAAATGAAGATATAATTGATAGACCTTTTAAGGGATTATATACTGATGAGGGCAAACTCTATCCTAAAGATACATTTATTTTTAATAAAGATTTATCATTAACAGCACAATATGACGATAATATTGAAGCTACCTTAGACTCGATATCAAAAAAAGACTATATTTGTTCTTGGAACACAAAAGAAGATGGTACTGGAGAAAAATATGATAGTAATGGGAAAATAAATATTAATGATAATATTACATTATATGCCAAGTGTGATAAGATATTAAAATTCGAAAAACCAATTAATTCTGGATGTATAACTAGTGAATATGGTAATAGGATTCATCCAATATATGGATATAATAAATTTCACTCTGGTATTGATATGTCTGGTAGTGATAAAAATATATATCCCATTTCCGATGGGGTAGTCGCAGCATCTGATTATAATTCATCTATGGGAAATTATATAATTATATATCATGTCTTAAATGGTCAGAAGTATACATCTTCTTATTATCATCTAGAAAATAGATATGTAAAAAAGAATGATAATGTTACTTCTGATACTCTCATTGGAAAAATGGGAAAGACAGGACTTGCAACTGGTGTGCACCTTCATCTAACAATGCATAAGGGATACTTGTATGATGGTGATAGTGATATTGTAAATCCAAGGGACTATTTAGATTTTCCAACAGGCCTTTATAATTATTGGTATAATAGGTAAATGTATCAAAAATTATCTTTTTATTAATAAAAAACTATGATAAAATAGTATTAGGATGTGATTAGATGATTTATTTAGATTATGCTGCAAATTGTCCTGTAGATAAAGAAGTGTTAGAGGATTTTAATTTAAATAGTATTTTATATTTTGCAAATCCTAATTCTAGTCATAAATTGGGCTTGGAAGCAAAAGAAAAGATAGATGAGACAACCAAATATATTGCTAAGATATTTAATTGTAGTGTGGAAAATGTTATTTATACAAGTGGTTCAACTGAATCAAATAACTTAGCTATTAAAGGTTTTGCCGAATTTAATAAAGATTGTCATATAATTACAACTGGAATAGAACATTCTTCCATAACAGCCCCATGTAATTATTTATTATCAAAGGGATATAATGTAGATATACTTGAAGTGAACTCAGAAGGTCAAATTGATATTTCTAACTTAGTAAAATTAATTGATGATAAAAAAACATTAGTAAGCATTACGAGCGTTGAAAGTGAAACAGGAATAATAGAAAATATTGAAGAAATAGGCAGAGTTTTAAGTAAATATGATAATGTGGTTTTTCACACGGATGCAACTGGAAGTATAGGTAAAGTAAATATTAATTTTGAAAATGTGGATATGATAACTTTTTCTCCGCATAAATTTTATGGAATAAATGGAGTAGGGGTACTAATAAAAAAGGGTAATGTAAAATTACTTCCTTTAATTCATGGTGGAAAGAGTACAAGTAAGTATAGAAGTGGTACGCCAGCCCTTGCCTTAATATTATCTATAAGAAAGGCCTTAGAACTTGCAATAAATAATATTGATAAAAATACTAAATATATAAAAGAGTTAAATGAATATTTAAAGAGCAAACTATCAAAGTATTCAAATGTATACTTTAATAGCACTGAAAATTCAATTTATAATACATTAAATATTTCAATATTAGGGGTAGATTCAAAAGAATTTTCAAAGGAACTTGAAAATTATGACATCTATATAAGCACTAAATCAGCATGTTCTTCTGATAAAAATATATCTAAAACAATATATGCAATAACAAAAGATGAAGAAAGAGCAAAGTCTACACTTAGAATAAGCTTATCACATTTAACTACTAAGGAAGAATTAGATGAATTTTTAAGAGTGTTTGATATTGTTTATAAAAAGATGGTAGGTTAATAATGGAAAAATATAAAGAAGTAGAAAGAAGTATTATAAAAAAATATAGGAAAGAATTATTTAGACCATTTGTTAGGGCTCTTGATAAATATAAATTAATAAAGGAAAATGATAAAATTGCTGTATGTATTTCGGGAGGTAAGGATTCATTTTTAATGGCTAAATTATTCCAAGAAATAAAAAATCATGGAAAAATTAAATTTGATCTAGAATTTATATGTATGGACCCGGGCTATAATAAAGAAAATAGAAAATTAATAGAAGAAAATTCTAAACTATTAAATATACCTATAAAAATATTTTCATCAGATGTATTTGAAGTTGCTGATAAGGTATCAAAGGAAAGTCCTTGTTATTTATGTGCTAGAATGAGAAGGGGCTATTTATATAGTAAAGCTAAAGAACTTGGCTGTAATAAAATAGCCTTAGGCCATCACTTTGATGATGTTATAGAAACAATACTTTTAAATTTATTCTATGGATGTGAAATAAAATCTATGATGCCAAAATTACATAGTACTAATTTTGAAGGATTAGAACTTATAAGACCACTTTATTTAATAAAAGAAGATGACATTATTGCTTGGAAGAATTTTAATGAGCTTAAATTTTTAAATTGTGCATGTAAATTTACTGAAGAGTATTCAAAAGATGAGAGAGATTCTAAGAGATATGAAATGAAATACCTTATAAAAGAGTTAAAAAAGAAAAATAAGAATGTAGATGTTAATATATTTACTGCAATGGAAAATATAAATCTAGATACAATTGTAAGATATAAAAAAGGTGGAAAGGAATATAACTTTTTAGATGATTATGAATAAAAGTATAGTAATATACTTTTTAATTTTATCAAATTATAGAATATAAAACATATATTTAATTAGGTGAAATATATGTATGAAATGATAAAACTAAAATATAATTACAAAGATTTAGAACCATATTATGATAGTAGTATGTTTAATTACCATTATAATGTTTTATATAAAGGTTATACTGATAATTTGAATAAAATAACGAATGAGTTCGATGTAGATAGAAAAACAGATAACTTTACTAATATCCAATCTTTATCTAAGAGAATGTCTTTTAATGCAAATGCCTATATACTTCATAGTTTATTTTTTGAAAATTTAATTCCTATGCCAAATAAGACTTTATTAAGTACAGAACTTGTTAATCATATAAAGAAAGACTTTGGATCTTACGATTCATTTATTGATGAACTTAATGCATCTCTTTTAAATATAGAAGGCCCAGGTTGGGTAGTATTTGGATATGATAAATTTTTAGATAAATTATTAATAACTCAAATTGAAAAACATCAAGAGATGCCACTTGTAGATTTCATTCCACTTTTAGTGATAGACGTTTGGGAACACTCATATTATCTTCAATATAAAACGGATAAAAAAGAGTATATTAGAAATTTATTTTATATACTTGATTTCAATGTAGTAACGGATAGATATAATAAAATTTATTTACCCTAGTATTATTTGCAGAATAAAAAATATTATGATATAATACCAATCTTGGAACGAGGTTGAAAAATATTATGACAATATATGAAGAATTATATAAAAATTATCCAGGTTTATCTAAATTTTATAGATTTGAAGGCGTTAATATGTCTTTTCCATATTTTAATGCCAAAAATGGTAATATATGCATTAAAAGTTCAGATCCATATATATACTTTTCAAGTAGTATTGCTCATCATAAGTATTATGTTTCAAAGAGATTACGACAGTTAATACAAAATAAGATATTGTCATTTTCAGAAATAAAGCTTGATTATAAAAGCCTTATTTGTTTTGATACCTTTAAAGAAATTGTAAGAATAATAGAGACTTATGAAATGGATGATGAAATGATTAGTTATGAATGTAGTACATCTAGAATTATGTTAGAATTATTATATAAGAACACTATAGATAATAGATATAAAAGTTCAGGTGATCGTAGAGTAGAGAGATGCGATCAAACAAAGCACAAAGGTGGCTACGGTTTTTGTGAAGAATGGTTAGAGATATTCAATTTATTAACTTATTTTTATTGTTATCAAAAAATAACA
Organism: Bacilli bacterium; assembly: GCA_017938725.1. Lineage (GTDB taxonomy): Bacteria > Bacillota_I > Bacilli_A > RF39 > UBA660 > CAG-433. The sequence goes on from JAGBAW010000027.1 coordinate 24,736, forward strand.
AGGGATAATTTGATAGATTATTTATATGCGAAAAGAGAAAAAATATTAAATCCGTCATTAGCTAATGGACCTTGCGCATTTTTAAGAGAGAAAAATCGAATAATTACAATTAATAATAATTTATTTAATTCATATGGGAAATATGATCTTATGGATGCACTTGAAAGAATTATTGAAAAAGGCCTATATTTTAAAGGTTCTAACCTTGATAAAGATAGTTATGGTCAAATAAAAAGGGTGATTAATCAGTATTGTGAAGAAAAAGAAAAAATATTAAGACTAACAGATGATATATTTACAAAAAATATATCATCAATAAGAGGAAATAAATTACAGAATATAAATTAATGATTAAAATATATAAGATTATTTTGTATTAAATATACAAAGTAAACCTATGTATTTACTTATATAAATGTTATAATATAGCATGAAATAGGGTGGTATTATTTATAGTGTAAAGAAAAATATAGATAAAATTATTCGTGGTGAAAGTACATATTTTGTTGATATGAAGGATTATAAAAGAATCGTTTGCGGGTTAAAAAAGATCAAATATAATATCTATAGGCCTTTTAATGATGCAACTAAGGTAATATTTTATAAAGATAATATTCCAAAGATTAAATTATACGAAATTAAATCTGATATTCCCCTTCGCCACCAAGATATATTAGGAACACTTTATTCGCTTAATATTTCATCTGAAATGTTTGGTGATGTAATAGTAGATAATGATAAATATTATATTATAATATTAAATTTAATAGATAATTATATTAATCAAAATCTTAATATGATAAAAAACTCCAATATAAAATTAGAACCAAGAAGTATAAATATATTAAAAAATTATGAACAAAAATATGAAGAATATGAAATAATAGCATCAAGTCTTAGAATAGATACAGTGGTAGCAAGAATTACAAATATAAATAGACAAAAGATAATTGATAAAATAAAAAATAAGGAAATAATTATCAATTATGAAGTATTAACTAAATCATCATATATTTTAAAAGAGGGTGATATATTTAGTATAAAAAAATATGGGAAATATAAATTTATAGGAGTTACTAAGCAAACAAAGAAAAATAATTATGTCATAAAGTATTTAAAGTATATTTAATAATAAGTGTGAATTATAATCAAAATTTTACCTTATATCAGTTATAAAAGATGTTGTAAAATGTAAAATTATGTATTATAATGTTAATTAGGAGGAGTGTTCAAGTATGGGAAAAAAAGATGATTCTAAAAATATAAATGAAGAATCAAAAACAGAAGTACAACCAGAAACTAAACAAGAAGAGGTTATTAAAGAACCTATAAAGACGGATGAGAAAAATATAACAGAGGAAAAGTCTAAAAATTCAGGGCTAATTTTAAAAATTGTAATTTCATTTATAATCTTACTTGTTATTATTATAGGTGGTAAGTTAATTTTCTCTAAATTTAAAGATGATGATAGTATTACAGGTGTTAGAAAATTATTAAAGACAAAATATGCAGATATTACATGTATAAACTTAGATTGTGATGGTTTTATTGCAATAGATGGGGATAAATTATCTAAATATAAGGTAATACTTTATAATGTAGATGGTAAAAAAGTAGCAAATTATAAAGTAAATTATGATAGTGCAAATAAAACGACAGAAGTTCCAATAGAAATAGGGGATAATTATTATTTATCAACTACTGTTAGCGTTGATAAGTTAAAAATATCAAAATATTCAATAAGAAATAAACGTGGTAAGGTAGTTTATGAAACAGAAAATAAATTAGAAATATTAAATGATAATTTTATTCTAATGACTGAAGATAAAACTTCAGATGACAAATATACTTTATTAAACAAGAAAGGTAAAGTTGTATATAAGGATTTAGATGATGTGGATTCTTATATCAATGGGGATTATATTACAATATCAGCAAATGACACTTATTCTATATTAAATTCTAAAGGTGATAAGATATTAGATGGTTATAAAATTTCAAAAATAGTAACTGATGAGGATGATGAACCTGTTTTTGCAATAATAAGAAATGCAAAAGAGGATATTTATAATTATTATAACTTAAATAAAAATAAAGTTATTGGTGATAGTTTTGATAGCTATACTCAAAATGATGATGATTTAGAATTTACAATTACTAAAAAAGAAAATGATAAAAGAGTTAAATATACTTTATTTAAAGATGGAAAACAAGAAAAAATAGGTGTAGATAATGAAGATTTAGAAAAAGATATAAAGGAAAAAATAAATAATGAAGTTTATACGCTTTATGATGATGGTATTTCTGGTGAAGACCAAAAATATATCTTTGTAGATAATAAAAAAGATAAATCTTTTGGAATATTGAATATAGAAAATAATAAATATACTCAAATTTATTCTTATAAACAAGACAGAAAATATTTTTATTCAACAATTTCTGAGATTGATTCAGAAGATAATTCATATTTTAAGATAACTTGTTCTTCTTATAATTGTGATTCTAAAAGAGCAATTATATATAATTTGGATGAAAATAAGGAATTATATAAAACAGAAGGCGAATTAGATATATCAAGTTATACACAATATGATGATGGATATAAAGTTATAAAATTTGCTTCATTTGGCAATGATAAATATTCAGGTAAATATGTAGTGTTCGATAAAGATAATAAGGAATTATCAGTTTCAAAAAATAGCATTTTAATAGTGGACAAGGAATTAGTCGCTGGAAGAGAGTCAAAATATTCAATATCATTATATTCAGTAAAAAAGAATAAGATATTAAATAAAGAAGTTGTTTCAGCTATGAATGTAGCAGATGAAGTTTTATATAAATATAATGACGATAATAATACAATAATACTAAATTCTAAGGGAGAGGAAATAATAAATGTAAAAAAAGATGATTATCTTGAACTTAGTGGTGAGAGTTATATATATATTAAAAATAATATTATAAATATATATAATATAGAAAAAGATAAAACATATAAATATAAATCTAAAGAAAATGAAAAATTAAATTCATCATCTGGTTATATAATAAAACCATTTAGAAATGCAATATTCTTAAATAATAGTTCAGATAAATATGTTAAGATACTTAACTTTAAAGGAAATCAAATTAAGAAGATAAAAAATGTAGAGATATCATCTGTTGAGATTAATAAAAATGCTAAGAAGGCATTTATAATTGTTAGAAAAACATCCGAAAAAGGAAATACATACGGACTATATGTAGCAGAATAAAGTTTTATAACATTGGTATTGAATTTATAAACACCTTTAAGAAGATTATTATTTTATAATCTTCTTTTAATATGGTTAAATTACAATATCACATTCTAAAACTAGGAAAATAAAAAGAAAAGAGTTAGACAGTCATGAAAATAGATACTGGAATCCTCGTTATAATCTGCCTAAACTCAATCGCATAATTTTACTTTAAATGAGTAATATTATTATACTTATAAAAAATGATTCGCAACTTTGTTAATTTACTATCTGCATTATACGTGGTACAATATTAAAGTATAAATAGAACCAAAAAGTCATTTATAGAGGTGATTTACTTGAAAAAGATTTTAATTGTGGAAGATAATATTAATATTCATAATGTACTAGAAGAATTATTAATAAATGCCAATTATGCAACTTATAATGCTTATTCAGGAACAGAGGCATTACTACTATTAGAAAAAGAAAAATACGATTTAATACTATTAGATTTAATGTTACCAGGAGTGTGTGGAGAAGAATTAATAGAAAAAATTAACGATACTCCAATAATAGTATTAAGCGCTAAAATTTCATCTGAAGATAAAGTGAATTGTTTACAGAGTGGTGCGAATGATTACATAATAAAACCTTTTGATTCTAAAGAATTACTTGCAAGAATAGAGGTACAATTAAGGTCAAAAATTAAGTCTAGTATTACAGAAACATTAAAATATAAAGATTTAGAATTATTAAATGATAATCATACATTACTAATTTGCGGGCATAAAGTAAATTTAACGAAAACCGAATATACTATTTTAAAACATTTACTTTTGAATCCAAGTCAAGTAGTTACAAAAACTAAACTATTAGACTTGATTAGTATAGATTTTGGGGATTGTGATGAATCTTCACTAAAGGTACATATAAGTAATATTCGCAAAAAAATTAAGAGAGTAACAAATGAAAATTATATTGAATCGGTTTGGGGAATAGGTTTTAAAATGTATGATTAAAAATCTTTACTAAATCTTAACTTTTTCTTAACCATTTTCTTAACTATTTCTTGTTAAACTAAACGAAGAAAGGAGAAAGATTATGGAGATAATATTAGAAACAAATAATCTTGAAAAAAAATATAAGGATTTTAGAGCCTTAAATCACGCCAATATTCATATTGAAAAAGGTGCAATATATGGACTTATTGGGAAAAATGGTGCAGGAAAAACCACACTTATTAGAATTATTTGTGGACTGCAAGAGCCTACAAGTGGTACTTATACTATTTATGGTGTAGATAATAGTAGCAGTAATATAGAAAGTGTTAGAAAGAGGATGGGAGCAATCATTGAAACTCCATCAATTTATGGAGAGATGACTGCTAGAGATAACTTGATAGAACAATACAAATTAGTAGGAATGCCAAGTCTTGAAGGTATTGATGATTTATTAAAATTAGTAGGATTAGAGAATACTGGAAATAAAAAAGCAAAGAACTTTTCTTTAGGAATGAAACAAAGACTTGGAATTGCTATCGCTCTTGCTAATAATCCAGATTTCTTAATTTTAGATGAGCCTATCAATGGACTTGATCCACAAGGAATTATAGAAATTAGAGAGTTGATTTTAAAATTAAACAAAGAGAGTAGAATTACTATTTTAATTTCTAGCCATTATTTAGATGAGTTATCAAAAATAGCAACGCACTATGGATTCTTAGATAATGGTTCTATTATTAAAGAAATAAGTAGTGAAGAACTTATGAAAAAAATGGAACATAAACTCACATTAAAAGTAAGTAATCAAAAAGACTTTGTTAAGTATTTTGAAGAAAATAAGATTTCTTATGAAGTAATTGATAATAAGACAATAGATGTTTATGGAAAATATAATTTATCAAAATTTATTAACGAACTATCCAAGAAAAACTTAATAGCAGACGATATTCACGAACAAGAAGAATCACTAGAAAACTATTATATGAATTTAATTGGAGGTGGGAAAAATGATTAAATTATTAAATGCTGGTTTTACAAGACTTAGAAAAAATAAATTATTTTGGTTACTAACTATATTTAGCATTGGACTTGCTTTATTTATGATTTATACACAATATAGTGATATGAAAAAATATGGAGAAGTAATAGAGGTATATCAACTTATGCTTAATTATTCTACAATTATAGGAATTGTAATTGCTATATTTACAAGCCTATTTTTAGGAGTAGAATACTCTGATGGCGCAATAAGGAATAAGATTAGCATAGGTCATAAAAGGACAAATATATATTTATCTAATTTAATTATAACTATTATTACAAGTTTGTTCTCTTATATTCTATTTATGATAGTAATTGCTATTGTCGGAATACCTTTATTTGGAACAATTACAATTCCAATATCAACATTACTAAAGTTGATATGGTGTATATTTGTAACTATAATTGCTTATTGTAGTATATTTACATTCATTGCAATGATGATTTCAAATAAAACAATTACTGCCATAGTTAGTATTATATTGGTTTTTGGTCTAATGATGTGTGCTTTAACAAGTTTGAATATTTTATCTGCTCAAGAGTATATTCAAGCAGGTGCATTTGTTGATGGTGAAATGCAATTCAAAAAAGAAAAAAATCCAAGATATCCAAGTGAAGAGGAAAGAAAAGTACATCAGACATTACTTGACATTAACCCAGCAGGTCAAGTATTCCAATTAGCAGGAAGATCTGCTCCAAATCTAAAAGTATTACCACTTTATTCATTAGGAATTATAGTAGTATTTACTGGTGCAGGATTAGTTCTATTTAAGAAAAAAGAATTAAAGTAGAAAGGTGATAATTATGAGTATCTGGTTTTATTTATTTTTAGTAGTATCATGTATATCAATATTTTTAATTATTAAAATTATGATAATGAAAAATGAAATCAAGAATATTGGTAAAACTTTAACAAGTATTTTAAAATCAGATACAAATAATTTAATTACTATTAGTACAGCAGATAGCGATTTAAAGAAATTAGCAAATATTTTAAATAAGAGTTTAAAAGAATTAAGAAAATTAGAATTTGAATATAAAAATGGAAGTGGGGAACTTAAATCTTCAATAACAAATATATCTCATGATTTAAGAACACCTCTTACAGCTATAAGAGGTTATCTTGATTTAATGGATAACAATAATCTTAGCAATAAGCAAATAGATTATTTGAAGATTATTGATAGTAAAGTAAAAGACTTGACAGACCTTACTGAACAACTTTTTGATTTTTCAAAAGCGCTTGATATACAAAAGGAAATAAAAAAAGAAAATATCTGCCTAAATGATATTTTAGAAGATTCAATTGCTAGTTTTTATAGCTTATTTAAAAGTTATAACATTACTCCAAATATAGATATATGTAAAGAAAAAGTAGTTAGATTATTAAATGAAAATATGCTTAAGAGGATTTTTGAAAATATTATATCTAATGCCGCTAAATATGGTGAAAAAGACTTCAATGTAAAAATGTATAGCAATGGTACAATAGAGTTTTCAAATAAAACAGATAAGTTAGATCAAGTAAGTTTAGAGAAAATATTTGATAGATATTATACAGTTAGAAATGCTAAAAAATCCAATGGAATAGGCTTATCTATTGCTAAGCAATTAGTTGAATTAAGTGGAGGACAAATAAAAGCAAAATATAAAAATAATAATTTAATAATTGAAGTATATTTCTAAAACATTCAAGATTATAAATTACAATTTATAAGGTTGATGTAAAAGACTTTTGACAGACAATCTTTACTATTTATGATAAATTGTTCTTGGAGGTGCAAAATGGAGATTGGTAATAAAATTAAAAAATATAGAGAACATATTAATATGTCACAAGAACAATTAGCAGATAAAGTTTATGTATCAAGACAAACTGTTTCAAATTGGGAAAATAACAAAAGTTATCCTGATATAAATAGTTTAAAATTATTAAGAAATATTTTTGATGTATCTCTAGATGAATTTATAAAAGGAGATATAGAAGAAATGAAAAAAAGAATAAATGATTATGATTTAAAAGAATATAATACTTTATCTATTATATTTAGTGTAGAATTTCTATTAATGTTAGTGAGTGCCTATCCATTATTAAGATTTCTTGAAATATTTGGTATCATAATATGGGTATTAATTGCTATTTTAACTTTATATACGGGAATAAAAATAGAAAAAATATATAAAAGAAATGATTGTCGTACCTATAAAGAAATAGTAGCATTTACTGAGGGGAAACCTTTATCAACAAAAGAACAAATAGAGGAAAAAGCAAAAAGACCATATCAAAAATTTTTATTAGGTTTATTTTCCGGCTTAATAGCAATTATCGTATTTATAATGTTAGAATTAATATTTAGATAATAAAATAAAAATGTAATTTACAAAACTCTACTTTTGAGGGGTGTTAAGTATTTAAGTGTTATCTTATAATTTTTTACGAGGAGGAATAAGTATGGATCAAGTTAAAATTGGAAAATTAATTGCAGAATGTCGTAAAAATAAAAAAATGACACAAGCTGAGCTTGCAGAAAAATTAGGTGTAACTGATAAGTCAGTTTCAAAGTGGGAAAATGGTATTTGTTTACCTGATGCTGGTAATATGCCTGATTTATGTAAAATTCTTGATATTACTATAAATGATCTATTTAGTGGTGAAGTTGTGGATATGAAAGATAATGAAAAAAGACTTGAAGAGAATTTACTTGAAATGACAAAAATTAAAGAACAAAGGGATAAAGAATTATTGACAATATAAATATTTATTGGTGTCATTCCATTTATTATTGGTATTTGTTATGCAATAAGAATAGAACAAACAGCAGGTTATTATGAATGTAGTAATTGTCATTATAAATATGTACCAACATACAAAGTAGTATTATTTGCAACACATATTAATAGAACAAGAAAAATGAAATGTCCAAAATGTCATAAAAAAACTTGGCATAAAAAAGTATTAAGTAAATAATAAATTACAAGTTTATAAAGTAGATTATGAAAAATAATTTACTTTTTTCTTTTTTGTAACGCAGATGTAACTTTACTCATTATATAATGTTCTTGTAAAAACGAAAGGAATGATTATATGGAAATTTTAAAAGTTGAAAATCTAACTAAAATATATGGTAAAGATAGTACCAAAGTAATAGCTTTAGATAATGTATCTTTTTCTGTTGAAAAAGGTGAATTTGTTGCTATTGTAGGAGCATCAGGTTCAGGTAAATCAACATTACTTCATTTAATTGGAGGAGTAGATAGACCAACATCAGGGAAAGTTTATATTGATGGAAAAGATATATTTAGTTTAAATGATGATAAACTTGCAATATTTAGAAGAAGACAAGTAGGATTAATATATCAATTTTATAATTTAATTCCTATTTTAAATGTAGAAGAAAATATAGTATTACCACTTGCCTTAGATAATAGAAAAGTTGATAATAAAACAATGAATAATTTATTAGAATTACTAGGACTTAAAAATAGGAAAACACATCTTCCTAATGAATTATCAGGAGGTCAACAACAAAGAACAAGTATAGGTAGAGCTTTAATAACGAATCCAACAATTATACTAGCAGATGAACCAACAGGGAACCTTGATTCTAAATCTAGTGAAGAGATAGTTGCTCTACTAAAAAAATCAAATAAAGAATTAAAACAAACTATTATTATGATCACTCACAATATGGAAATTGCTCAAATTGCTGATAGGATAATTAAAATTGAAGATGGAAAAATTGTTAAGGAGGCATAAAATATGAATATTCTTAACAAATTATCTATTAAAAATTTAAAATTAAACAAAAAAAGAACTATAAGCACCATAATTGGTATTATCTTATCGTGTAGCTTAATTTGTGCGGTTGCAACAATGGTATCAAGTTTTAGAGAAACATTGGTACAAAATGCAATAAATGAAACAGGATATTATCACTTAAAAATATCAGGTATTAATGAAGATGAATTAGAAAAATTAGAGTATCATAAAGATATTAAAGATATTTATACACTATATGAAAATGGATATGCCTTTTTAGAAAATGGAAAAAACGAAGATAAGCCATATTTAAAGTTACATTCAATGAATAAAGATTTATTTGATTATCTCAATTTTAATTTAATAAAAGGTAATTTTCCAACTAATGATAATGAAATAGTTATTAGTAAACATATTATTACCAATGGAAAAGTTAATCTTAAAGTAGGAGACAAAATAACTCTTAATATTGGAGAAAGAAAAACCTTAGATGGATATAGTTTAGATTATACCAATCCTTATAATGAAGAACTAGAACAATTAGTAAATACTAAAAATAAAGAATTTACTATTGTTGGAATAATAGAAAGACCTTATTATGATTTTGAAAATAGTGCAGATCCTGGATATACAATAATTACAACTAATTTAGATAAAGGAATAAAAAAAGCTTATATTTCATTAAAAAATCCTAAAGACTATAAAAATTCAATTGCAGCTATTCTAGGAGCAACGAGTTATGACAAAATAATGACTGATCCAAATCAAAAATTAAAATATGAAAATTTTCAAATAAATAATGAACTTTTAAGATGGGAAGCATTTGCATTTGGAGATCAAACAGTTTTAATGTTGTTTGCTGTTGCAAGTGTCGTAATCTTTGTAATAATTTTTACAAGCGTCTTTTGTATTAGAAACTCGTTTGCCATTTCAACTACCGAAAAAATGAAAATGTATGGTATGCTTTCAAGTGTTGGAGCAACAAAAAAGCAAATCAAGAAAAATGTAATATTTGAGGCATTAATACTTGGTTTAATAGGAATACCACTTGGAATTATATGTGGAATACTTGCAGTATTTGCTTTGATTAAGATTGTAAATATGATAGCGGGTGAATACTTATTAGGAAGTGTAGATGGTATAGTTGTAAAAATTACTATTTTACCAATAATTTTATCAGTAATATTAAGTATTATAACAATATATTTATCAGCACTATCATCATCAAAAAAAGCTAGTAAAGTTAATCCTATTGAATTATTAAGAAATTCAGAAGAAATAGAAATAAAATCTAAAAAATTAAAAGTACCTTTCATAATTTCAAAACTATTTAAAACAGGTGGAGAATTAGCATATAAAAATTTAAAAAGAAGTAAGAAAAAATATAAAACTACTGTATTATCATTAACTGTAAGTATATTTATATTTATTACAATGAATGCTTTAGTTACAAATATGTTTAATTTATCTGGAAACTATTATGAAAATTATGATTATAATATTAAACTATCTGTAAGAGGAAACGGTCAGTCAGTTATAGAGAAAATACTTAAATTAGATAATATAGATGAATATCATGTATTATATGATAGTCAGGGTGGATTAAAAATTTTTGATTTATCAAAAGTGAAAATAAATGAAAGAACGGATGGATTTGAATTACCAGAAGATGCTTATTATGATGAAGAACTAAAGCAATTAGTCTTAACTGGAAAGGGTAAATATATAACTTTAGAAATTATTGCTTTAGATAATAACTCATACTTAGAATATCTAAAGAAAATAGGAGTAAATAAGCAAAAACTACAAGGAAAAGGAATTTTATGTGATAATTATCTTTATTATGAAAATGCAAAACAAATAGAAAAAAGAACCTATGAATATAAACAAGGGGATACTATTAAAGGAGAAATTGAAGGAAAAAATACATCATTTGTTGTAGGCGCTATTACTGATATTAGACCTTTTGGAATGGAAAAAACATATTATAGAGGTGGCTATTTAATAGTAAACTATGATGATTTTAAAAATATGGATTTTGTACCTTCAGTTGTTACACTACAATCTAGTGATCCAGATGTTTTAATTGATGAAATTAAGACTTTAGATACAGACAAAATAGGATATACAAACTTAGATGAACAAGCTAAAGAAGAAAGAGCAATGAATTTGGTAATCCAAATATTCTTATATGGATTCATAACAGTTATAACTTTAATAGGTGTAACAAATATCTTTAATACAATAACATCAAATATGGAATTAAGACAAAAAGAATTTGCTATGCTTAAAAGTATTGGTATGACTAAGAAAGAATTTAATAGAATGATTAACTTAGAAACAATATTCTATTCAAGTAAATCATTAATATATGGTATTATTCTAGGACTACTTGGAACATTTGCTTTATATAAAGCATTTTCAGTAAAAATAGATATGGGGATGTATATACCTATAGTCCCAATAATCATTTCTGGTATTGCAGTATTCATTTTAGTATTTATAATTATGAAATATTCAATGTCAAAGATAGATAAACAAAATACTATTGAAACGATTAGAAATGAAAATATCTAGGTAAAAGGGGGCGAAAGCTCCTTTATCTTATGATATAATAGTAAATAGAAAAGGACTGATATTATGAATATATTATTAGTTGAGGATAATCTTAGTATTATTAATGGATTAAAATATTTTTTTGAAAAGAATAATTATAACTTAATATATAAAACTAATGTAGGAGATACTTATTCTTACTTGGAAAGTAGACCTGAAATAGATTTAATTATATTAGATGTAACTTTGCCTGATGGTAACGGATTTGAATTATATGAAAATTATATAAAAAATTTGAACATACCAACTATATTTTTAACAGCCAGAGATGATGAAGATGATATTGTTAAAGGACTTGATATAGGAGCAGAAGATTATATAACAAAGCCATTTTCTACCAAAGAATTATTAACAAGAATTAACAAAGTTTTTATAAGAAATAAGAAACAAGGAATAGTTAAAGCAAAAGATATAAAGTTTGATATGAATAAAATGATTGTGTATAAAAATAGCAGTGTTGTTGAATTAACGAGTTTAGAACTGAAGCTTTTGCATTTACTATTTTTAAATATTAATAAGGTAGTAGATAGAGCAACTATTCTATCTTATATTTGGGATTGGACTGGTAATGATGTTGATGATCATACAGTAACTGTTTATTTTAAAAGAATCAGGGAAAAATTACAAACAGATATAATAACAACTGTGAAAGGTATAGGGTATAGAATAGATGCAAAATAAAATTAGGTTAAAGAAATTTTTAATTACAATATTAGTAGTATTTATTATTTCATTTGGTTTATTCTTATTTATGAATATATATGAATACCACTCTTATACAAAAATTTACAATAATAAAATAGATTCTATAATTATTAAAGTTAAAGAAAAATATCCTAATATTTCAGATAAGGAAATTATGGATATATTATATAATAACAATGATGCCAAAGAGTCCTTTTTAGATGATTATGGTATAAATATTAATAAATCCTTTTTATCAGATTCAATAGAAACTAAGTATCATTTATATTTAGTATTTAATAGCATTATTTTTACTGGTTCAATTATTATATTAATTTTCCTATATTTAAGATATGATTATAAAAAAGATAAAGAAATAAAAAGTATTACCAAATACATTGAAGAAATAAATAAAAGAAATTATTCATTACATATTGACGAAATATCTGAAGATGAATTATCCATTTTAAAAAATGAAATATATAAAACAACAATAATGCTAAAGGAAAGTGCCGAAAACTCTTTAAAAGATAAAAAAGAATTAAAAAAATCTTTAGAAGATATTTCTCATCAATTAAGAACACCTTTAACATCTATATTGGTTCTGTTAGATAATTTAATTGATGATCCAGATATGGATAAAGAAGTTAGAGAAGATTTTATAAGAAATATAAAAAGAGAAGTAACAAATATTAATTTTTTAGTTCAGTCTATTTTGAAATTATCTAAATTTGATGCTAATACAATTAAATTTATAAACGAAGTAAAATATTTAAAAGATATAGTTAAAGAAGCTAGTAAAAATGTTTCTATTTTATGTGATTTAAAAAACATTAAAATAAATATTAGTGGTGATGATAAAGCTAATATTAATTGTGATTTTATGTGGCAAGTAGAAGCAATAACAAATATTATAAAAAACTGCGTGGAACATTCTATCGAAGATAGTAAAATAGATATTTATTATGAACAGAATAGTCTTTACTCATGTGTTATTGTTAGAGATTATGGAAAGGGAATTGATAAAAAAGAAATCTCACATATATTTGAAAGATTTTATAAAGGTAAAAACTCATCTTTAGATAGTATAGGAATTGGTCTTGCATTATCAAAAACAATTATAGAAAAAAGTAATGGAGTAATAGAAGTAGAATCAGATAAAAATGGAACAAAGTTTACAATAAAATATTTTCATTTATAAAGTAGATTTGCTTTTCCTATGTTACAAAACTGTAAGATTAAATAAACTTCATTCGTGATATAATATTAATGAAGAAATGTGGTGTAATTATGGTAAAAATAATGATTATTGAAGATGATGAATCAATAAGTAATGAATTAAAAGAACTATTACAAAATAGCGGATATGAAGCAATAATATTAAAAGATTTTAATAATTCATTAAATGAAATATTAAAAGTATCTCCAGACTTAATATTACTAGATATTAATATACCATTTATAAATGGAGAATTATTACTTCAAAGTTTAAGAAGATCATCTAATATACCTGTTATTATGGTTACAAGCAAAAATAGTGAAACAGATGAAGCATCATCTATTTCTTATGGAGCAGATGATTATATAACTAAACCTTACAATCCTAATATTCTTCTTTTAAGAATAGGAGCTGTTTTAAAAAGAATGAATGCAAATTATGGTATTAACTCAAATGAACTTGTTTATAAAGATTTAATATTTGATACGCAAAAAGGAGTAATCAAAAAAGATAACATAGAAATTGTCTTAACCAAAAACGAAATGATTATCTTTTCATACTTACTATCACATATAAACAAAATTGTAACAAGAGATGAACTTATGACTACTTTATGGGATAACACTGAATATGTAAATGATAATGCTTTAACAGTAAATATAAGCAGACTTAGAAATAAATTAAAAGAAATAGGATATGTTGATGCAATAGATACTAGAAAAGGTCAAGGATACATTTTATCATGAAATTTAAAAGTTTTCTAAAAGATAGATTATATTCAATTATTACTATACTATTTTGTTATTTTGTTATTCTTTTAGTTTTATTTGCTTATAAATCAGATAAAGCTATTATAATAGCAATTACTATTATTTTACTAGTTACATACATCATATTATTTCTTGTTGATTTTTTAAGAAAACATAAATATTATACTGATTTATTATCTAATATAGATAATCTTGATAAGGCATATCTTGTTTTAGAAACTCTGAGTAAACCAGAGTTTTATGAAGGTAAATTATTGTACCAAGCACTATATGAAATAAACAAATCTATGTGTGAAAATGTAAGATTAAAGGAAGAACAATTATTAGATTTTAAAGATTACATAGAAATGTGGATTCATGAAGTAAAAAGACCACTTGCTAGTTTAGTTTTAACTCTTAATAATCATGAAAATATTTTAGATAGAAAGACAAAAAATATTTTAAAAAGGTTAGAAGACCAGGTAGATCAAGTTCTTTATTATGTTCGATCAGAAAATGCAGAAAAAGATTATTTTATAAAAGAAATTGATTTATCTAAAGTTATTAAAAATGTTGGAATAAAGAATATGGATGATTTACTAGATAATAAAGTAGAGTTTATGGCTCCAAAAACTAATTATAAAGTTCTTACTGATTCAAAATGGTTAGAATTTATTTTAAATCAAATAATAAATAATAGTATAAAATATAAAAGAAATGTAGATAGTTCTTACATTAAGATTTATGTAAAAGATAAGGCTGATACTACAACTTTAGTTGTAGAAGATAATGGTATAGGAATAAAACCTAGTGATATAAAACAAGTTTTTGATAAAACTTTTACAGGTACAAATGGAAGAGAAAAAACCACATCTACAGGAATGGGATTATATATTGCAAAAAACTTATGTAAAAAACTCGGACATAAAATAGAGATTGAATCAAAAGAAAATGAATATACGAGAGTTTTTATTACTTTTGCTAAAAATAAATATTATGATGTTTTAAAATAATGTTACAAAATTGTAATGTTCCGTAATATTAGGCGAACGACAAAATATTTTTTTTAATATATCATTGTTAAGTGAAAGGAGAAAAATTATGGAAAGTATTTTAAAACTAGAAAATATTGAAAAATATTATGGTAGTCGTTCCTCTTTAACAAAAGCAATTGATAATTTATCATTTGAAGTAGAAAGAGGCGAATTTGTTGCTATTATGGGAGCTAGTGGTTCTGGTAAAACAACACTTTTAAATTGCATTTCTACTATTGATAATGTAACAAGTGGACATATTTATGTTGCAGGAGTTGATATTACCAAATTAAAAGGAAATGAATTAAATAAATTTAGGAGAGAAGAACTTGGTTTTATTTTTCAAGATTTTAACTTACTAGATACTCTAACAGCTTATGAAAATATTGCACTTGCTTTATCCATTCAAAATGTAAGTGCTAAAGAAATTGATGCAAAAATTAAAAAAGTAGCAGAGGAACTCGATATTAAAGATGTATTAAAGAAATATCCCTATCAAATGAGTGGAGGGCAAAAGCAAAGAGTAGCATCTGCTAGAGCTATTATAACAAATCCAAAATTAATACTTGCAGATGAGCCAACTGGGGCACTTGATTCTAAATCATCAAAAATGTTACTTGAAAAATTTAATTATTTAGATAAACTTGGAGCAACTATTTTGATGGTTACACATGATGCTTTTACAGCTTCTTATGCAAGAAGGGTAATATTTATCAAAGATGGTAAAATTTTCAAAGAACTCCATAGAGGAGAATGTTCTCGTAAAGAATTCTTTGATAAAATAATTGATGTTGTTACTTTGCTTGGTGGTGATATGAACGATGCTTTGTAAGTTATCACTTAAAAATATCAAGAAAAGTATTAAGGATTATGCCATCTACTTTTTTACTTTGATTCTTGGTGTAGCAATATTTTATGTATTCAATGCCCTAGAAAGTCAAACGGTTTTAATGGATGTTTCATCATCAACCAAAGACCTTATTAAATTAATGATGACTATGCTTTCTAGCGTTAGTGTATTTGTATCATTTATTTTAGGTTTTCTGATTATTTATGCTTCAAGATTTTTGATAAAAAGAAGAAATAAAGAATTTGGAGTTTATTTAACTCTTGGTATGAGTAAGAGAAAAATATCCATGATATTATTTTTTGAAACACTATTTATAGGAATTTTATCACTTATTGTTGGACTTTTAGTAGGTGTAATATTATCGCAATTTATGAGCTTACTTGTTGCTAGTATGTTTGAAGCAGACTTAACTAAGTTTACATTTGTATTTTCTTATTCAGCTTGTATTAAAACTATTATTTACTTTAGTATTATGTATTTAATTGTTATGATATTTAATACTTTTAGTGTAAGCAAATGTAAGTTAATTGATTTATTACAGGGCGCTAAAAAATCAGAAACAGTAAAACTTAAAAATCCTGTTCTTTGTATTCTTATATTTATAATATCTTGTATTGTACTGGCAAGAGCATATTATATTGCAAGCTTTGATACTCTTAGTCTGCAAGATGCCAAAGATATTATAAAACCTATATTAATGGGGGTAGTATCAACATTTTTTATCTTTTGGTCTTTATCAGGACTTATTTTAAAATTCTGTCAAGGCAAGAAAAAATTCTATTATAAAGGACTAAATAGTTTTACTTTAAGACAGTTTTCAAGTAAAATTAATACAACTGTATTTGGGGTTACTATTATTTGTTTGATGTTATTTGTAACGATCTGCTTACTATCTTCTTGTCTTACAATGAAGAATTCTATGAATGCTAATATTAAAGAATTATCCCCAGTAGATGTTATGTTTACAACAAATATTAATATGGAAAAATATTACGATAATTTCAGAAATTATGGATATAATGATAATCAAATTAACAATTCACATTACAAGGTAAAAGAAATGTTTAATTTATTTGATTTTGATATTACTTCTTATTTAAAAGATTATATAGAAGTTAATACTTATGCAACACCAGATTTAACTATGAAACACACATTAGGATCAAAATTAAATCAAGTTAGAACAAGTTTTCCTTTTCTAAAATATGATACTATGGAATCAATAATGAAAATTAGCGATTATAATAAAGTAGCTAGATTCTATGGAAATGAGGAATATTCTTTAAATAGCAATGAATATATGATAGTTGCTGATTTTAAGTCAATGGTTGAAGTTAGAAATATAGCTTTAGAAAATAATGAGGCAATAAACTTATTTGGATACACTTTAAAACCTAAATATGATTCTTGTAAGGATGGTTTTGTTGAAATGTCTAGTAATCATATCAATACAGGCATATTCATAGTTCCGGATAATGTAATTGATGAAGATTATTTAATTCAAAATCATCTTATTGGAAATTACTTAACAGGTGATAAAGATGAAATTAAAGAAATAGAAAATAACATCAATGCTTTAGATAAAAATCCTAAATCAAAAGAATATCTTCTTCCAAGTGGATCAACAAAACTATCAATTAAAGAAGCTACGGTTGGGCTTACTGCTATGGTAACATTTATTGGACTATATTTAGGAATTATATTCTTAATTAGCAGTGCAGCAATACTTGGTCTTAAAGAGTTATCCGAAAGTAGTGATAATAAAACAAGATTTAATATGCTAAGAAAAATTGGTACAGATGAGGCAATGATAAATAAAGCATTATTTAGACAAATTGGGATTTTCTTTATGCTACCTTTAATACTTGCGATTATTCATTCTGCATTTGGAATAAAGTTTGCTATTTCAATATTAGAAGTATTTGGTGATGAGCAACTATTACCATCGATTATAATGACATCAGTATTTATAATATTTATTTATGGTGGATATTTCTTAATAACTTATTATTGTAGTAAAAATATAATTAAGGAATGATATTAATGTTACTTTTATATAATTTTAGTTTTAAACTTGCAAACACAAATGATACATGGATGAAAATTATTATTCCACTAGGTATATTATTACTAACATTTATAGTAATCGCACTTATTAGAGGAAAGGATAGGAATTAGTGGATTAACACTAATTCTTTATTTAATATATGAGTTATCTGACTGCAATAAAAACAGCTATATTAATATTTCCTTTTATAGCATTAATATTTACAATACCATTTATTTTACATCAATATCATAAGTATGGATCAATTAATAAATTAAGAGTTCTAATTATTTATTCATTTATTTTCTATATGATTACATTATATTTTTTAGTAATTTTACCATTACCAGATAAAGATGATGTCATATATAAAGAAAATATGATTCGTTTAATACCATTTAGTTTTATAAAAGACTTTATTAAAGAAACATCATTTTCTATAACAAGTCCAAAAACATATATAAAATCACTTACAGAACCTTGCTTTTATACAGTTATTTTTAATATTTTTATGACAATACCTTTTGGTATGTATTTAAGGTATTACTTTAAGTGTAATTTAAAAAAGACTATTATTTATAGTTTTATACTAAGTTTATTTTTTGAATTTACCCAAATTACTGGTTTATATCATATTTATAAGTATCAATATAGAATTTTTGATGTAGATGATTTAATTTTAAATACTATAGGAGGAGTACTAGGTTTTTATATAATGGGACTTATAAGAAAAACTTTACCAACTAGAGATGAAATTGATATAAAATCTTTTAATGATGGTAAAAAAGTATCAGGATTTAGAAGAATTACTTTATTTTGTTTAGATTTTGCTATCTACATTATCTTGAGTATGAATATATGGATAATAACAAATATTGATAATATATTTCTAGTAATGTTTGTTATTTATTATATTCTTATTCCTTTATTTATAGGTAGGAGAACAATAGGTTGTAAATTTTTAAATATCAAAATTGAATATAAAAAATATGGAATAATAAATGATACACTTAGAATTATATTCTTATATTTATATTATTTAAAAGTACCTGCTTTATTAATTAATATGTATATACTACTGATAAATAATATAAATATAAATATACATGAATCTATTTTAATGTGCTTTATATTTTTATTTTTTATAATTATATACTTATTATTAAATTTATTCTATCTAATAAGAAATAATCATATTTACTATGATAATTTATTTAAACCAAAATACATAAGTACAATAAAAGAAGGTGATACTAAATGAAAAAACTAATAATTACATTAATATTATCTATTGCTATTTTAACTGGATGTAGTAAAGATGGATTAATCGATAGATATAAAAATATAAGTGAAAAGATAGGTGATGTTATATTAACAAATGATTGTAAACTAAAAGGAATAAGAACATTTGGATTAGATCATTATGTAGGCATATATGAAGTTGAATACAAAGATTATACTGGAAAAGAGGTAGTTTTTGGTGGAACAACTATAAAAAAAGATAATGATGATAATATTCATGTTAAAATAATGATTAAAGATTCAAAGGGAAGTGTGCAAGTAATTCAAAAGTTAAAAGAAGAAGATAGAATACTTGCAAGTAAAGATGGAATATATGGATATGATTTTAATATTAATGATGGAAGTAATTATCTAATAATAAATTTAAAAGATTATTCAGGAAAAATAAAAATAGATGTTGATTATATTGAAATAGTAAAAAATTTCTAAGATTATAAAAAATTTAATTTTGGTATTATAACTAAAAAATTGTATTTAAAAAGGATGCTTACTAAATAATAGCATTCTTTTATCATAAATTTTATGATACAATAAAAATGAGTTAGAAGAAAATGGTATATTTATACAGCCATTTAAATGACTTAATGGTGGATATTTTAATAGATAAGTTGAGAAGTTACTTAATTAAATGTATATGTTAAAAGTAATATATAAAAAATTTAAACATATACAAAATATATTTTTTATGCTATTATTTGAATAATGGAGGATTAATATGAAAAAAGTAATAGAGGTTAAGAATTTAACTAAAAAATATAAAAAAATAAAAGCAATTGATAATTTATCATTTGATGTATATGAAGGTGAAATATTAGGTTTATTAGGTCCAAACGGTAGTGGTAAATCTACAACTATAAATACAATATTATCACTATTAAAATTCCAAAGTGGTTCTATAAAAGTATTTGGAAAAGAAATGAATACAGATAGTTATGATATTAAAAGAAATATAGGAGTAGTATTTCAAGAAGTCGCAGTATTTGAAGAATTAGATGTATATGATAATATAGATTATTTTTGTGGACTATATATTAAAGATAAAGAAAAAAGAAAAAAATATGTTTTAGATGCGATTGATTTAGTAGGACTTAGTGATTTTAAAAAGTTTTACCCAAAACAATTATCAGGAGGACTTTTAAGAAGACTTAATATAGCTTGTGGTATTGCTCATAAACCTAAATTAATATTTTTAGATGAACCAACAGTCGCAGTTGATCCACAAAGTAGAAATAATATATTAGATGGAATAAAAAAATTAAGAGATAATGGCGCAACAATAGTTTATACAACACATTATATGGAAGAAGTAGAACTTTTGTGTGATAGGATAATAATTCTAGATAAAGGAAATATAATTGCGAGTGGAACTTCAGATGAATTAAAGACACTTGCAAAAATAGAAGAAAAGGTAACTGTAGAAATAAATAATTTGGATGATAGAACATTAGAAGAAATTAAAGAATTTAAAAATGTAGATGAAGTAAGTTATACTAATAATAATTTAATTATTACATATAAAAAAGGTGAAAATAATTTTTCATATTTAATGGATTACTTAAAAAAAGAGAAAATAAATTATAATAAGATATATTCAGAAAGACCAACACTTAATGATGTATTCTTAGAATTAACTGGTAAGGAGCTTAGAGATTAATGTTTAAACATCAATTTAAATATACTTTAAAGACTCTTTTTAAAAGTAAATCATTGATATTTTGGACATATGCTTTTCCAATAATATTAGGTACTTTTTTCTATTTAGCATTTTCAAATATAGAAAATAGTGAAAAATTAGATGTTATTGATATAGCAGTAGTTGAAACAAATGAATATAATGAAGACTTAGTTTATGTAGAAACATTTAATAGATTAAGTGATGATGATAATGAAGATAAAATGTTTAATATTAAATATGTAAATGAAGATAAAGCAAAAGAATTATTAAATAAAGGTAAAATAACAGGATACTTTATTTTAAAGGATAAACCTAGTATTTATGTAAAAGAAAATGGTATTAATGAAACTATATTTAAATCTGTAGTAGAAGAAATTAATAATACAAAAAATATGATTAATACTTTATCGGAAGAAAAAATAAAAGGTGAATTAATAAAAGGTAATCAAAATATTGACTATGAAAAATTATATAATGAAATAATTTCAAAAATAAATAATTATAAGTCAAATATACAAAATGTATCAAATGATAATTTGAGTTATACAATGATAGAATTTTATACACTAATTGCGATGGCGTGTTTAAATGGAGCTATTCTTAGTATTATAGCTATCAATAATGTACTTCCTAATATGACAGGTATAGGTAAGAGAGTTGGTGTAAGTCCAGTAAATAAATTCAAATTAATACTTAGTAGTACTCTTGCAAGTTATATTGTGGAATTATTAGGACTAATAATATTATTTATTTATACAATTTTTGTACTTAAAGTTGATTATGGTAGTAATTTACCACTTATTATATTATTAGCGCTCATAGGTAGTTTTGCAGGAATTACTTTAGGAATATTAGTTGCGACAATATTTAAATTAAATGATAATGCTAAAACAGGAATATTAATTTCATTTACTATGCTTGGATGCTTCTTTTCTGGAATGATGGGTATAACTATGAAATATATAATTGATAAAAATATACCTATAATAAATAAACTAAATCCTGCGAATATGATTACAGATGGTTTTTATTCACTATATTACTATGATACTTTAGATAGATTTTATTTTAATGTTATAAGTTTATTAATATTTTCAGGTTTAATGATTATTATTTCATTTATAAGTTTGCGAGGACAAAAATATGACAGTATTTAAGGGATTTTTAAAAATATTAAATAAGTGCAAAGGAATAGTAATAATGTATACTGTTATGTTACTTTTCTTTGGAGGCTTTACTATAAGTACAAGTGATGAAAATAGTGTTAATTTTAGTGAAGATAAACCTGATATATTAATAATAAATAATGATGAAAATAGTGGTATAACTAAAAATCTAATAAGTTATATTAAAGAAAATAGTAATATTATAAAAATAGATAATGATGAAGAAAAAATAAATGATGCATTATTTTATAGAGATATAAATTATGTTATTTATATACCTAAAAATTATAGAATAGATTTTTTAGATAATAAAAATCCAAAAATAGAAATCAAGAAGGTCAATGATTATAATTCATCTTATGCTAATATGATTTTAGAAAAATACTTAAAAGTAGCAAATATATATAAAAGTGAAATAGATAATGAAAATATATTAATAGAGAAAATAAACGATACATTAGATGAAGATGTAAATGTAAATATTACTGAAAAACAAAATAAATCATCTTTAGAAAGAATGACGTTTTATTATAATTTTTGTAATTATTCTCTTTTAGCGAGTATTATATATATAGTATGTTTAATACTTTCTAGTTTTAAAAATGAGAAAATAAGTAAAAGAACAATAATAAGTAGTATGAATTATAAAAAATATAACAGAATATTACTTTTATCTAGTATGTTATTTGCAGTATGTTTATGGATTTTATATGTAATATTGAGTTTTATATTGATAGGTGATACACTTATTACTTTAAATGGATTAGGATATATAATAAATTCATTTGTATTTACGATATGTGCATTAGTAATCGCATTATTTATAGGTAATTTAGTTACAAATAAAAATGCGATAAATGGAATAGTAAATGTAGTTGCGTTAGGGTCAAGTTTTCTATGTGGTTCATTTGTGCCAGTAGAATTTCTTCCAGATTCTGTATTAACTGTTGCGCATATTTTCCCATCATACTACTTTATTCAAAATAATGAAATGTTAGAAAAAATAAAAATAACTTCATTTGGTGATTTAAGTAAATTATTTCCAAATATATTAATAATGATAACGTTCATAGTAATATTTATAGTAATAATAAATATAATTTCAAAAAATAAAAGAAAAATCGGATAAGAACTTATTTCTTATCCCTTTTTATTGATTTTTGTCATACTTTAATGATATAATGAATTTTAGAATAGGGAGGGAAATAGTAGTGGACAGAAAAGTGGTAATTACAAATTCACTAGGTCAACAGATGCAAGCTGATGTTATAACAGCATTTACTCTCAAGGAAAATAATCAAAATTATATTGTTTATACTTTTAATGAAAAAAATAAAAATAATATAAAAACGTATACATCAAAAATAAGGGAAGAAAATGGTGAAATTTATTTTGATGCAATAACAGATGAGGATGAATGGAAAAAAGTAAGAGAAGCAATATTAAATCAGGTAATAGAATAGGAGGCTTATATGAGTTCTACAAAAAGGTTTACTAATCCTTTAAAATATAAAATAGAAAGCTTAGAGAATGAATTAAGTAAATATAATAATGAAAATACGGCAAGTCCGTTAATTGATAAACAACAATTACCAGGAATAAAGCAAGATAATATTATCGATATAAATACAATACTTGCTACTTCGGTTAGTACGGATTACATTTATAAACAAAGCCCAACAATGGGAGTATATACGGGTTCAAATGCAGATTTATTAACATTAGGGGATGTTTCTAGAATAAGTATTAACTATTCTAAATATATAAGTGCAAAAACAATGCAATTGCGTTAGATATTTATATATGTTATAATTAATAATACTTGTGAGGTGTAAATATGAAAAATAAAAAGTTAAAAAGACTTTTAAAAAATAAGAAATTTATAATATTTATGATATTATTACTTGTATTAATAATATGCTTATTTTTATTAAAAGGAATATTCTTTCCAGGCGGTGGATCTAACTATGGAAATAGATTAGATGGTATCGAAAAAATTAGTTTTACAAAAAAGGATCAAGAAAAAATAAATCAATTTATAAATAACAATGAAAAAGTTACGTCATCAAAAATTAACATTCATGGCAAAATAATAAATGTAATATATAATGTTAATAAGGATGTATCTTTAGACGATGCAAAAAATATTGCAACATCATCTCTTGAAAAATTTGATGATACAGTAAAGGGATTTTATGATATTCAATTTATAATAACAATGACTGATGAAAAAGGGGAAGAAACTCAAACTACAGATGAAAATGGTAAAACAATTACCACTGTTGTTAAGAAATTTCCTTTGATGGGTTATAAAAACTCTAGTAAAGAAGCAATAGTTTGGTAGGGTGAAATCATGAAAAAGAAAAATAAAAAAAAGATAAATATAATGAAATTATTAGTTATAACTATTCCCATTTTTATAATAGTTGTAACTCTTATAATTGGTATTTATATAAAAAATAGAAATGACCAAAATGGTGTATTTTCAGTACTCGAAAAAAGATGGATTGAAAAAAATAAATCAACAGTAATTGATGTTTCAGTATTAAATGATTTACCTCTATTTGGTGAAGAAGGCGATGGAGTATTCTTTGATTTCTTAAATGATTTTTCAAAAGAAACGTCACTAAAATTTAATATGATTCCATATACAATGTCAAAATCACCTAAGGAAAGTGGTTATTCATTCCAAATTAATAATAAATCTAAACTTGAAGATAATGAATTACTTTTTTATACTGATAGCTATGTATTAGTTAGTAAAGAAAATGAAAAGGTAAAGAGATTTTCAGATTTAGATGACGTTATAATAGGAGCATTAGAGACAGATTTAAATGTCGTAAAAGAATATCTTAAAGACAACAATGGGCTTATCTATAATACATATAATAATATAGATTCAATAGTTTCAGCGTTAAATTCAAATGATATTAAATATGCAGTAATTCCCAAAAATATTTATATTGATAAAATATTAAGTAATAATTATTATATTGTCTATAATATGTCTGATATATATACAAATTACATTTTCAATGTAAATGGTAGTGATAAGATATTAAATAATATATTAACCAAGTATTATACAAGATGGACAAAGAAAAAATATGATAAGTCTTATAATACAAGGCTGTTTAACCTTTATTTAGATAAAAAAGAGTTTGATGAAATCGTAAAAGCTGACTTTTCTAGTAAGGATTATGTATATGGATATGTTAGAAATATACCATATGAAACAGAGATAAATGAAGACTTTATAGGATATAATAGTGAAATGCTAGATGAATTTGCAAGTATGATGGGTGTAACATTTAAGGTAAAAGAATATAGTTCAGTAAACGATTTAGCTAAGGCCCTAAATGAGGGAAAGGTGGATATAGCCTTTAATTATTATGAGTTTAAAGGCCTAACTAATAGTTTTGATTATACTTTTTCACCTTATAATGAAAAAATAGTGGTATTAACAAGTATACAAAATACAAAAACAACTATGAACTCATTTGCTTCTTTAAAAGGAAAAAAGATTTATGCCCTTGAAAATAAAATAGCTAATTATATTTCAGATAATACAAGTATAGATGTAAAGACATTTAAAAAAGCTACTACTTTATTTAATACAATGAATGAGGATTCAATATTAGTATTAGATTATAATACTTATAATTATTATAAAAATAATGAACTAAGTGACTTTAAGATTATTTATGAACAGGATATAGATACAGATTTTAATTTTTTAATCCTAAAGACAAGTAAAAATAAGGCATTTATAAGCTTATTTAAATATTATGTTTCTACAATTAATACAGATTTATATAAATCAAGGGCATTACTTAAATTCAGTAATGATAGTAAAAAAATAGATTTATCATATGTTTATTTAGTTATAGGAGTTTTAGTACTTACTGTATTTAGTATTGTTTATTTTAAAAATAGAACAATCTCAAGTAAAATAAAAAAAGAAGATAAAATGAGATATGTAGATCATTTAACCTCACTTAAAAATCGCCATTATTTAAATCAAAATTATTTAAAATGGCAATCTAATAAGATATATCCACAGGCAATCATAGTTATAAATATTAATAAAATAGGCCATATTAATGATGTTTATGGACATGAAGAGGGAGATATGGTTATTAAAAAAGCTGCAAATATACTTATAAGCAATCAATTAGAGCAAAGTGATATAGTTAGAACAAATGGGGACGAGTTTTTAATCTATATGGTTGGTTATGAAGAATCTAAAGTAATTACCTATATGAGAAGATTATATAAGGAATTTAAAAATTTACCATATAAATTTGGGGCATCACTAGGATATAGTATGATACTAGATGATGTTAAAACAATAGATGATGCGATAAATGAGGCAGTTTTGGAAATAAAAACTAATAAAGAATCTTTTGAGAAAAAATAACCATAAGGTGATACAATGAAAAAGAATAATAATCGGGTAAAAAAATATATTAAAGATGTTGTTGAAATGACTAGGAAGCCAGTTATGTCCGTATTGCCAGGACAATTGTCTTTCTTTTTGTTATTGTCATTAATACCAATTATTCTTATAATCGGAGTAATATCGTCTATTTTTTCAGTTTCCACTTCAGGTATTATAAATTTTATAACTAGTAATTTTCCTGCAGATACTAGTAGGTTATTAATTCCATTATTAAGTGGGAGAGGTTTAGATTATAATATTATGTTTTTAATGATATCGGCATTATTACTAGTATCAAAGGGAACAAGATCAATAATGAGAGTTGCCTCTATTATTTATGATGCTGAGGACAAAAACACAATAAGAGAAATAATAAAATCTTTTATTTTAGCAATATTATTAACGCTTTTAATAGCATTTATAATTATAATACCAGTTTTAAGTGGTAAAGTGCTTAATTTCTTACATAATTTTAAAGTAATATCTAGTTTAACAGATAATATAATATTTATTTTTAACTTGTTAAAGTGGCCTATATCTATATTTATAATATTTATAAACTTAAAGATAATATATACAATTTCACCTAATAGGAAAATAAAATCAAAGTCTGTAAATAAGGGGGCAATGTTTACAACAATACTTTGGTCAGTATCAACGTCAATTTATTCTCTTTATATAACTCATTTGTCTTCGTATAGTATTCTTTATGGTAGTGCATCCAATATTATTGTATTAATGCTTTGGATATATTTGATAAGTTATATATTTGTCTTGGGTATGAGTATAAATGCAAATAATTTAAAAACAAAAGATTAATTTACACAGAACAGAAAAATATATAAAAGAATATATAAAAAATGAATAAAAGGTGTTATAATTTAAATGTTATGGAGGTAAATTAAGTGAAGGAAAAATTAAAAAAGTATATAGAAAATATAAAAAATTTTAATTATAAAAAATATATTAATACAAACATATTATTTTTAACATTTGTTGTTACATCATTAATTAACGGAATGATACTTAGATTTATAACAGTGCATAATTATTTCGCAATTAAGCCTGTTCTTGCAGATTTAGCATTTATATTACTAATAGGATCATTTGTATATTTATTTAAACCAAAAAATAGATTTAAATATCTTATGATAATGTCGGTTTTATTAACTGCTATTTGTGTAATTAATTCATTATATTATACATATTATATGTCGTTTGCGTCATTTTCATTAATCGCAGTCTCACTAACAGTAGTGGATGTTGGCGATGCAGTTGTAAAAAATGTACTTCAAATAAGGGACTTTATTTTTATATGGCAATTAATTGCGCTTATTATTGTACATAATAAATTAAAGAAGAAAAATCATTATAATATGGTTGCTAAAAAAGAAAATAAAAAGAAACGTTTTACTGGAACATTGGTATCTGGAGTATTAATTTATGCTTTGTTTTTTATGACTGTTACATCCGTTGAATATAGTAGATTAAGTAAGCAATGGAATAGAGAATTTTTAGTTACTAAATTCGGTGTATATACATACCAATTAAATGATTTATTTAAAAGCTTAGATGCTAAATTTAATACATTATTTGGATATGATAATGCTGCCAAGAATTTTAGAGAATTTTATGCTGAAAAAAAGGAAAATAAAGATAACGAATATACGAATATGTTCAAAGATAAAAATGTAATAGTTATTCATGCTGAGAGTATTCAAAATGTTGCTCTAGATGCAACATTTAATGGTATGGAAGTAACACCTAATTTAAATAGATTAAAAAATGAAGGTTTATACTTTAGTAATTATTATGCACAAGCAAGTAGTGGGACGAGTAGTGATACAGAATTTACTTTTTCTACCTCACTTCTTCCTGTAACAAATGGTGCCGTTTCTATTAGTTATTGGAATAGAGAATATGAAACACTCCAAAAGTTACTTAAGAATGAAGGTTACAGAACAATTAGTATGCATGCTAATACTGGTAGTTTCTGGAATAGAATTAATTTTCATAAGAGTCTAGGCTATGATAAATTTTATAGTAAGGTTGATTACGAGATAGATGAGGAAATAGGCCTTGGTTTATCAGATAAATCATTTTTTAGGCAATCAGTGAAAAAATTAAAAACAGAATATGACAAAAATGGTAAATTTTATGCAACATTAATAATGCTTTCAAATCATACTCCATTCGATGATTTAGATAAGTATGGTCAATTTGATACCGATATTAAAGAAGAGATTAAAAAAGTTAATGAAAATGGAGAAGAAATAGCAGAAGTCGTATCCTATTCTTATATGGAAGAAACAAAATTAGGTAATTATTTTAAATCAGTTCATTACGCTGACAGCGCTATTGGAGAACTTATTGATGAGTTAGATAGTCTAGGTCTTTTAGACAATACCATTCTTGTTATATATGGTGATCATGATGCCAAACTGCCAAAAAGTGATTTCATAAGATATTATAATTATAATAAGGAAACAGATGATATAATTGACAAAAATGATGAAAATTATATACAAGTTGACTATTATAAGTATGAGCTTGATAGATCTGTTCCATTTATTATTTGGTCTAAAAATGATAATTTATCAAAGAAAATAGATACTGTTATGGGAATGTATGATGCAATGCCAACACTTGCGAATATGCTTGGTGTTAAACCAACATATGCACTTGGTAATGATATAATGAATTTAAAAGATAATATAGTAGTATTCCCTAATGGGAACTGGCTTACTAATAATATCTATTATAATAGCCAAAAGGATCAATACAAGGTATTAAATACAGATTATATAGTTGATAATGATGAAATATCTAATAATAATGAGTATGTATCAAGAAGACTTGAAATTTCAAATGATATAATACTATATGATTTAATAAAAAATGAAAATGATAGATTAGAAAGAGTAGAAGGGAAATAATACATATGGAAAATAAAAAACGCAGTAAAGCAACAAAATCCGGTAATAAAAGGAAAGTATTAATACTAATATTCATACTTTTAATAGCGATTTTGCTTATATTATTTGCTATGAAAATTGGTAAAAATAATGATCAGAATGGAAGAAGGAAAAATGTAGTCGATGAGATAAAATCATTCGATTATAGTGTTTCAGATACAGATACTAAATTGTTTAAGGATACATTCAAGGAATTAAAAAAGGAATTATCCAAGAGTAATGTAGATAAAAAAAATTATGCATCTTTAATTAGTAAATTATTTATAATAGATTTTTATACATTATCTAATAAATCTAATGTTAATGATGTAGGGGCTGTACAATTTGTATATTCTAGTTATAAAACTGATTTTGTAGATATTGCAAGAACAGGTATTTATAAACAAGTTCAAAGTAATTTAGATAATAATAGAACTCAAAAATTGCCAGAAGTTGAAAGTGTTACTATAGAAAGTATAGAAGAAGTAATACCTTCTTCTATACTAGAACATAAGGATTTTAGAAATGTTACAGAAGCAAATGCATACGAAATTAAAGTAAATTGGACTTATAAAGAGTCAAATGATTTTCAAGATTCGGCAACTATTTTAGTTGTTCCAGATAAGGATAAATTGTCAGTTGCAAAATTGGACTAAGAATTATAAGGTAATTGGAGGATATATGAAAAAAAATGATAAACAGGAAACTAAGAAAAACAGCAAGTTTTTGAATCTACTTTCAGGTATAATAGTTGGTATGTTCATTTGCATAACTATTTATCTTATTTATAATATATTTAAATTAAAAGGGATTGAAGATATATTAAGATATATTGTAGTGGGCATACTTATACTAGTTTGTTTAATAGTATTAATTAAATATCTTAGATTTAAAAAGAAAGGTAAAATAGGAAAATATATATTATTCATATTAATTTTAATAATATTTGGTGCTTTAGAATTTTTTGCTAGCTCAGTTATAAGCAGGGGTATTAGTGTAATAGATAAAATAAGTAAGAATAAAATTACATACACAAGTGCTTTAATATCTATGAAAGATGGGAAGTATACTAATATAAACAAAGTAAAAGAAGCAAAGATTGGTATAATAACCGATAAAGAAGATGTAGAAGGTTATGTTCTTGCTCAAAATATAATTGATAAGGATAATATTAAAGATAGTCAATTAGTAGAATATGATGATTATATTACAATGTTAAATGATTTATATGAAGATGAAGTAAATGCAATATTTATATCAGGTAGTTATGCAGACAAATTTTCAACTATGGAAAAATTTAGTGATATAAAAGATGATGTTGTTGTTTTAGATAAATATTCCAAGTTAATGAAAAAAATAGTAGATAATACAACAAAATCTTCTTCAAAAAAGGTGACAGAACCATTTACTATGTTACTTTTAGGGGTTGATTCTGAAACAGAGGATATTTCTAAAACAAGTGGATTAGGGGATACAATAATGCTTGTAACATTTAATCCTAAAACCTTAAATGCAACAATATTTAGTATTCCAAGAGATACTTTTGTTCCAGTATCATGTTATAGAAATGCATTAAGTAAAATAACTCATGCAGCATCAGGTGGAGATTCTTGTATGATTAAAACTGTTGAAAATTTTACGGGAATTGATATTGATTATTATGCAAAGGTTAATTTTAAAGGATTAATAAATTTGGTGGATGCCCTTGGTGGAATTGATGTTGATGTTCCATATGCACTTTGTGAAAGTGATGAAACTAGATCCTATGCTAATACAATTTTTATAGAAAAGGGATGGCAACATTTAAATGGTAGACAGGCACTTGCACTTTCAAGAAATAGAAAAAATATTCCTTGGTGTGGACCTGACTATAATAAAGGAGTAAGAAATGACTTCGTTCGTGGACAAAATCAACAATTGGTTGTTAAGGCAATTATGAACAAGGCAAAAACGATAAAAAGTGTCAATCAACTTTATGATATATTAGATACTATAAGTATAAGTTTAGATACTAATTTAACTAGAGATCAAATATTAGATTTTTATAATGTATTAAAGAAGATATTATTAAACTCTGATTCATTATCTGATACAAATGATATAATAAATATGCAAAAGACATATTTAAATGGTTCAGGTGGAATAATATATGATAATATAGCAAATATGGATTTATATGAGTATGTCCCATCATCACAAAGTTTAAATGCTATTATTAAGGCTATGAAAGTAAATCTTGAATTAGAAGAAGAGGAGTATGAAACATCATTTAGTTTTACTATTGATAAAGAATATAAACCAAAAGTTATAGGATCCGATTTATATGGAGGCGTTAAAAAATATCCAAGCAAAGGATCTGATACCCAGAAACCAGAAAATACTTGTTCTACTAATGAAGAACTTGGAGCAGATAATGTAACATGTGTTTGTAAAAATGGTTATGAAAGAACTAAAGAAGGAACATGTGAGAAAAAGGAAACAAATACTTGTTCTACAAACGAAGAGTTAGGTGCGGATAAAGTAACATGCGTTTGTAAAAATGGATATACAAGAAATGAAAAAACAGGAAAATGTGAAAAAGAAAATAGTTCAGGTGAAAAAAATATAAATATGTGTGTAGCTGAAGACGGATATTATTATTGGTATGACTCTGAAGGAAATAAAAATCCAACTCAATATATAGATAGTACATGTTCAACTAAAAAGGAAGAAAAACCTATTAAACCTAGCGATGAACCAGATACTCCTGAATCTGGCGAAAATGGAACAAATAAACCTGATACAACAATTCCAGGTTCAACTACAACACTTACAGAATAATATAGTAAAAAGAAGCAAGAATATTTGCTTCTTTTTAACGTTAATTTGACATAATAAAACAATTTTCTTATCTTACTATTTATTAGTATTTACTATTTTGATATAATTAAATAAAAGTAAGAGGAGGGATAAAATGAAATTTATGAAATATTTTACAACGTTTATACTTATTTTATTATTATCCTTCCTTGGGTTAAAAAACGCATATGCATCAACTAAATTTACAATGTGCAATAATTTAACAGAACCATCTTTTTTAAGAACAACACCCGGTGGAACACCTATTAAAGATGTAGATGGGAAAGATGTACTATTAAAAAACCCTTCTTCCATGGAAATAATTGATACAATAACACATCAAGGACAAAAATATTATAAATTATATACAAATTACTATTCTAATAATTATACTGGATATGTAAAGGCAGCATGGATAAATAACTGTAAAGAATATACAACAGATGATAATTATGGAAATAGTCTTAGAAGTGCAGGATTTCCTGAAAGTTATATATTACCACTTCAAAAATTACATGCTATGCATCCAAATTGGAGTTTTACAGTATCTAATACAAATATAGATTGGAGTGAAGCTGTTTCAAACGAGTCAGCACCAGCAGATAAAAATTTAATTCAGTTTTCAAATTCACTAGATAAGGTAGATAAATCACTTCTTTCAACAGATGGTGCGGCATATAGTAATGGCACATATTATCAGTTCCAACCAGGATGGTACTCACCAAGTAAGCAAACTATATCCTTTTATATGGATCCAAGAAATTGGCTCGATGAACAAACCATTTTTATGTTTGAACAATTATCATTTAATGCTGAATATCATACTAAAAGCAGTGTTCAATCCATGCTTAATGGTACATTTATGAGTGGTTCATATGAATACAATGGGAAAACTATCACTTATGCAGATACATTTGTTGATGTTGGAAAACAAAAGAATGTTAGTGCAATTCATTTAGCAAGCCGTGTACTTCAAGAACAAGGTGTAGCAGGAAGTGCTACAATTAATATGAATGGTGAAGATGGTCAAACGTATTATAATCATTTTAACATTTTGGCTAGTGGTTCAACAGTAGAACAAATAGTTTCTAATGCCTTAACAGTTGCAAAAAATAGAGGATGGAATAATCCATATTTATCAATACTTGGAGGAGCATCCACAATATCTTCTGAATATACAAGTGTTGGACAAGATACTAATTATTATGAAAAATTTAATACAATTAATCACAAAAATTTATATTGGCATCAATATATGCAAAATGTTAGAGCTTTGCCATCAGAATCAATTAGAACATATTCGACTTATAATAAAAAAGGACTTATAGAAAACTCATATACATTTAAGATACCTGTTTATAAAAATATGCCTGATAAAACGTCATTATCTATATCAAATAATTCAGATAATACATTAAGTTCATTATCAGTAACAAATTGTAATTTAAATCCATCATTTAATTCAGCAGCAACTAGTTATACATGTAATGTTTCAAATAATATAAATGAAGTAAAGGTAAGCATGAAGAAAACAAGTTCATATTCATCTGTTGAGGGTGGTGAAATAAGAACTGTAAAATTAACTGATAAAACAACAAATATTAATATAGTTGTTACTGCTGCCAATGGGGAAAAGAGAACATATAAAATACAGGTAAATAAAGTTGAATCAGATAAAATAAGTCCTGCTGATATAATAAGTTATTTGGGTTATGATAATGTAAATAATATGATAAGTGGAATTACCGTTGGGACAAATATTTCTGATGTAATTTCAAAGGTAAAAAATAAATATAATTTAGTATCTATTGAAGCTAAAAATAAAAATGGTACAAATAAGCCATCAGGTAAAATCGCTAGTGGTGATACAATTACTATAAAAAACAATAATCAAATAGTGACATTTACTATGATTGTAAAAGGTGATACAAATAGTGATGGAAAGATAAGTATTTCAGATTTGGCAATGATAAAGGCTAATTTACTTGGAAATAGTAATTTAAATGGTGTTTATTATAAAGCAGCTGATATAAATAAGGATGGAAAAATAAGTATTTCAGACTTAGCAATGGTTAAGGCACATTTATTAGGAACATCAAAAATTATAAAGTAGGTGAAAATAATGAAAAAAAGATTATTATATTTTCTTATTATTGGAATTATATTCTTTATACCAAAAAATGTATTTGCTGTTTCTGTATCTACAAGTTGTTCAGGATCTTCTAGTGCAACACTAGGTAATACAGTAACAGTAACTGTTAAAGGTAATGCCTCTGATAGTGTTATGTGGGATTTATCAATTTCATATGATTCATCCAAACTACAATATGTAGGTGGTAATGCAACACATTATATCTCAGATGATTTTTCTTCATCACTTAATCTTACATATAAATTTAAAACAATTTCCTTAGGAAATGCATATGTAAAAGTAGCGAATGCTGAGGTAGCAACAGCATCAGGTGATTCTACTAGTTCACATGATGGAATATGTAATATTAATATAGTAAAACAATCTAGTACAGGTAGTACTAATATAGCAAAAAGCTCAGACAACAATCTAAAATCTTTATTTATAGATGGTGCAAATTTAAATCCTGAATTTAATAAAGATACACTTGAGTATTCTATTGAACTTCCATATGACACAACTAAAATAAAGGTTAATGCAGAAAAAAATGATTCTAAAGCTAATGTAAGGGGTGTTGGCGAAATAGATGTAAAAGAGGGTCAAAATAAAATTGAAATAGTAGTAACTGCTGAAAATGGTAGTACAAAGACATATATTATAAATGCTCTAGTTAAGGAAAAAGACCCAATCAAAGTAAAAGTAGCCGGAGAAGAATATACCATTGTTAGAAAACTTGATGATATTAATATACCGATTAATTTTGAGAAGAAAACTATAAAAATATTAGATGATGATATTGAAACATTTTATAATAAAAAATTGAAGTATACTTTGGTGGCGTTAAAAAATAAAAAAGGTGATATTTCGTTATTTAAATATGATGAAGTAAAAAATATATATGATAAGTATTTACAGTTAAAGTCTAAAGAATTAAATATAGTTTTAACTAAATTAGATAATGAAAAAGATATTCCAAATAGATATCATAAAGTTAATTTTGATTATAATGGAACTAATGTAGAAGGTTATGCACTTAATAAGAATTCTGATTTTAGATTAGTGTATGGTGTTAATATAGAAAATGGTGATGAAGGCTTTTATTTATATGATTTGAAAGAAAATACCATTCAGAGATTTTATAATGAGCAATTAGATGATTATTCTAATTTAATAGATAGATGTAAACTAGTATTCA
Source organism: Bacilli bacterium (assembly GCA_017938725.1). Classification (GTDB taxonomy): domain Bacteria; phylum Bacillota_I; class Bacilli_A; order RF39; family UBA660; genus CAG-433. The sequence continues at coordinate 60,660 of JAGBAW010000027.1, forward strand.
TAGTACTTGGATCATTTATAATACTTCTAACAATCATAATAATAGTATTATTATCAAAAAATGTTAAATTTAAAACAATGTATTTAAATAAAAGATTAAATCCTATAGATAATCCAAATTATAATAGTAAAAGTATAAAGTATCAGGATTTAGAGGGTACTATATCTATGAATAAAATACAAAATAGCGAAGGTAAAAGTAAGAAAAAATCAAAAGAAAAAACATTTTTAGATGAATAAAATGTTTTTTTTATACCAATATATTAATGACATGATAGTTTATATGTTAAAAAAGATAATATGCGGGATGCTATTGTCTTTTTTATTGCTTTTTTCCTTTATTTAATTTATAATTATTATATAATAAAATAAAAAGTAGGAGTCTAATATGAAGTTCAATAATTTTTTATCAAAAGTTTTTATATATGTATCTATAATAGTTTTATCAATAATTTCACTTATTTTTCTAATTAAAAATAATTTTTTAATATCATTAATACTTTTTCTAGTTGTAATATTTATATCACTTAAAGAAAATATTAAAAAATTTCCATTAATTCTTTTTATAACAAGTTTAATAATTAGGATTATAGTTATAATAGTTGCTAATTTTCCACAAGTATATGATTTTAAAATATTATTAGATGCTTCAAAGGCTTTTTCTATATCTGATTACTCATTTAACCAGTGGGATCATTTTTCAATGTGGGGTTATCAAACGGGATTTGTAATTTATCAAGGCTTAATACTAAAATTGATAGAAAATGAAATAATATTAAAAATTTTAAATGCCATATATTCTTCATCTTTGGTATTAATCATTTATGCTGTAGCAAAAAAAATAAGTACTGAAAGGAGTGCTAGAATTGTATCACTTCTATATATGATTTTCCCTTTCTCACTAGTATTAAATACTGTTTTAGCTAATCATCATTTATCAACTTTACTTATGTATATTGGAATATTATTCTTAATAAAAGATGAGAAACATATTAAAGATTATGTTTTTGCTGCAATTTTGATAAGTCTCGGTAATATTATTAGACCAGAGGGCATTATTGTAGTATGTTCACTCTTACTATATGAATTTTTTAGATTAAAAAAGGATTTAATATTAGATACAGTAAAGAAAATATCAGTATTTTTAATTGTATATTTTTTGATAGGTACTACATCCTCATTAATTATCCAAAAGTCAGGTATAAATCCAGTTGGACTTAAAAATACAAATCCACTATGGAAATTTGTTTTAGGATTTAATCATGATACATGTGGATATTATAGTGGTGATGATGTTATATATCAAAAAGATAAAAAAATGGAAATGGATATAATTAAAGAAAGAATATCTAAAAATCCAGCACAGATGGGTAAATTATTTGCTTGTAAAATAGATCATTTTTGGCTACTATCTGATATGTCTATGGAAAGTGGAGCATTTAATGATAAAGAAATAAGTGTACTTGGAATTAATATTAAGTATAACCTAATAGAAGATATTGTTTTAACGGTAAATAAATTTATTTATATCATAACATTTTTCATGTGCATTATCTCAGTTATCATTAAAAGAGGGCAGATTGTTAAAGATAAATCATTCTTCTTTGTTATTTTAATGATCGTAACTTTCTTTGTATACTTATTAATTGAAATACAACCAAGATATTCTTATTTTATACATATTTGTATATTTATACTTGCTAGTTACTCATTTGAATATTTATTAAATGTTATATGTAATATAAAAAATAAGATTACTAAAAATGTAAATAGTTAAAAACAATGAAGGAGAATAAAATGAAAAAATATATAAAAAAACAACTTAAAAGAATTAGAATCTATTTCATATTTGATGCTTATAAGAGAACAGAATATTTAGTAAAAAATAAAGTTTTTAAAGAAGTAGGTAAAAATTTTTTCTATCAGCCAAGAAAAATTCCTGCTGATCCAGAATTTATAAAATTTCATGATAATGTGGTTGTTACTAGTGATGTAATATTTATGACACATGATATTACTCATATTATGCTTAATAATATGAGTAAAGATTATTATTATAAATATAATTCTGGTTGTATAGAAGTTATGAATAATGTATTTATTGGAAGTGGGAGTATTATACTTCCAAATATAACAATTGGTAATAATGTAGTAATCGCGGCAGGATCAGTGGTTACAAAAAATATAGCTGATAATTCTGTGGTAGCGGGTAATCCAGCAAGAGTAATTGAGTCATTTGATGAATATGTACAAAAAAGAAGAGAAAAAAATGAAAACTTAATAGAGTATACTGAAAATATATCAGATGATAAATTGTGGGATGGATTTTATAAAAATAAAGATTAGGTGATTTAAATTGGAAAAGAAGAAAATATTATTTTTATCATGTACTTTGTGTATTGGTGGAATTGAAACTGCATTAATTAATTTACTAAATAATATAGATTATAATAAATATGATGTAACTTTATTATTAGAAAAGAAAGAGGGGGAGTTATTAGATAAGGTAAATAAAAATGTAAAATTATATAATTATAATATATGCACAAGTAGAAATGTAATTTATAGAAAAATTATAAATTTTATAAAAAGATTAAAATTTATATTAACAAGCTATAAGAAATATGATTTTTCTGTTTGCTATGCAACTTATTCAAAACCATGTAGTTTATTATGTTTAAAATCATCAAATAATACAGCAATTTATATTCATGGTGATTATGTTCAAGAATTTAACGATTCAAAAATGGCCATATCATTTTTTGAAAACCAGGATATATATAGTTTTAAAAATATAATATTTGTGTCTAATGAATCAAGAGATAATCTAGTTAATTTAATGCCCGAGATTAAGAGTAAAAGCATAGTTATAAATAACTTTATAAATTATAAAGAAATAATTAAATTATCAGAGAAAAATATTAAGGAAGAAAAGCCAAAAAATAAAACCCTCTTGTTATATGTTGGTAGATTAGATGAAAATGTAAAAAGAACATCTAAAATGATAGATGTTACTGAATATTTGATTAACAATAATATTAATGTTGAATTTTGGATATTAGGTGATGGTAATGATTATAATTTATATAAAAAAATTATTACAGAAAGACACCTAGAAAATAGTGTAAAATTACTTGGAAAAAAGCTTAATCCATATCCATATATAAAATTATGTGACTACTTAATTATTACATCAGATCATGAAGGGTTTCCTGTAACGTTTTTGGAAGCTATTTGTTTAAATAAAAATATTATATCAACTATAGCTGTATCAGATGATGAAATAGATTTAAATGTTTATGGTAATATAGTGTCAAAAGATATTGATACTATGAAGAGTCAGGTCTATGATATTGTTAAAAATGGTAAGAATAATAAAGTAAATGTTGATTTTGATAAAATTAATAATAGTAGAATGAAAAAGATAGAAAAAATATTTGAGGGGGATTTTCATGAAGTTTAGTTTAATTGTTCCAGTATATAATGTTGAAAAGTACCTTGATAAATGTCTAAATAGTATATTTTCTAATGATTACAAAAATTATGAGGTTATTATTGTTAATGATGGAAGTAAAGATAATAGTGAAGAAATAATAAATAAATATATTGAAATGCATGATAATATTATTTATGTTAAACAGAAAAATCAAGGTCTTAGCGCTGCAAGAAATGAAGGGGTTAAAAGGTCAACGGGTGATTATATTGTTTTTATTGATTCAGATGATTATATTGAGTGTGATTTTTTAAAAATAATATCATCAAATTTAAATGATAAACCAGACCTACTTAGATATCAAGTAAGAGAAGTTTATGAAAATAAAATTGAAAATATATATGAAGATGGATTTGATTTAACCAATGGTATTGATGCATTTAATAAAATAGTTAAATATAAGTATATAGAAATGTCACAATTATATATATATAAATCATCTTATTATAAAGATAATAAATTTAAGTTTCAAAAAGGTATATATCATGAAGACTTTAATTTAATTCCAATTATAATATCCAAAGCTAAAAGTATAAAATCTATAGATTATATTGGTTATAATTATCTTCAAAGAGAAGGAAGTATAATGAGTAGTAATGATAAAGAAAAAGTTATTAAAAAAATGGATGATACAATTTTGTCCTTTAATAATGCTATAAGTATATTAAATAATAGTGTAAATACTGAAAATATTAAACATTACTATGCTAACACTACACTTTATAAATATAATTTACTAGATAGATCTATAAAAAGAATGTATAAAAATAAAATTAAGGAATTAAAAATATTTGATTATTTAATGAACAATAACCTTAAAAGAAGAATAAAAAAATTTATCTACAAAATTAAATTTGCAATAAATTTATAATGCAATTATATTATAAATTTATATAAAAAGTATGGTATAATGTTAGTGAATTGGAGTAAAAAAATATGGATAAAATATCAATTATAGTTCCTTGTTATAATGAGGAAGAATCTTTGCCAATATTTTATGAAGTTATTAACAAGGAAACAAAGAAAATAAAAGCAGAGTTTGAATTTGTGTTTATAAACGATGG
>JAGBAW010000028.1 GCA_017938725.1 Bacilli bacterium
ATAACAAACAAAAAGAAGTAGTATTAGATGTACCATTAAGCGAAATGACCAAAAAGAATAATTATTACTATGTATTTATAAATGCAGTAGATAATAGTAGTGATAAATTATATACATCTAAGAGGGTTAGATTTAAGTTAAGGTAATAGCAAGTAAGGACTAGTATAAGTTTATATTAGTTCTTTTTTTAGCTATGTGTATTTTTTTAAGATTTACAAAAACTAAATTATAAATATAAGATAGATACAAAATAAACTAGAAAATATAATAAAAATAAAATATTAGAAAAAAATACTTAAAAAAATGAAATTATAGTGGTTTGAAAAGAAAAAAAGGAAATGATATCCTATAAAAAAGAGGGGAGTTAATATGACAAAAGTATTAGAAAAGGGAAAAATAAGAGAGTGTAAAATAAAGTGCATAAGTTTTTTCTTACTTACACACTTTATTTTACACTCTCAAAAATAGATTTATTAATTGAGGAGATAAATAATTTAAACGTTCAGTAGTATATAAAATATTAAATTCATTAAAGCATTACTGCTAATAAATACTGATTTAGTTTTAGTAAATTTGTTATTAACTTTTCAATTGTATTCATATTATACACAATTATTTAAAGCTTTTATACTATATTAATCTTTCTATATAAATAAAAAAGCAATTAATTGCTTTTTTGCTCGTCTTTAATTTTATTATCTGCTTCTACTACTTCTATTGCAGCAACAGGACATGAATCAATTGCATTATTTACTTCATCCTTATTTTCATCATTTATTTTATCATTGTTAGCTTTAGCAAGCCCATCATCATCAAAATCAAAGACATCAGGATTTATTCCCACGCACATTCCACATCCAAGACATTTTTCTTTGTTAACTTTTATTTCTTTTTTCATATAAACCTCCACATCTATTTATAATTATACTACAAATTTTTATAATTTAGTTTAACATATTTAAAAAAAAAAAAAAATATGTTATTATTTTATTATAAGTAGGTGATGCTTCTTGAAATCCAGATTAGATAAATATACTGAAAATGATAATTTTAGTAGAGTTGAAAAAAATAAAAATTTATATGATGATATTTATTCTAATACTAATTATTCTAATATGGTTGTAATTGATGATTCGAATGAAATAGATATTATTAAAATAAAAGAGATAGTTGATAAAGAAAATAATAAAGCCAAAAGGGTTGAAAAAAATAATTTTGATAAGGAAAAATATGATAGTATAATACCTTCAAAAAACTTTGAGAAGAAAACTTATGATATAAATGAAGTATTAAGAGAAGCTAAAAGTAAAAGAGATATAATAGAAGAAGTAAATGAAAAAAGAAAGATTCAAAATTATAAATTTAAGGAAAATTTAGATGAGGAATTATCAAAAACTAGAAAAGTGTATGAGAATTTGATAAAAGAAGAAAAAGAATTACTAAATATTATGAATACATTAACTAATGTAAATTCCAATGATATTGCACTTGATATGTTTTCAGATTTAACAAGTGATAAAGATATTCCTGATGTGCCTAATAATATAGATTCTAATCAAACTTCAGAAATTAATATAAAACAAATAAATGATGATACTACAGAATATAGTACAGATACGTTTATGTTTAATACTAAAGATTTTGAGGGTATTAATAGTATGAGGGACAATGTAGAAAAAACTAATTTATTTATAAAAATATTAATTTTCTTATTAACTGTCATTGTTATTGCAGGTTTATCATTAATAGTCTATAAATTTTTTATAGAGTAGGGAAATTATATTTCCCTTGTTTTCATATAATTTACTAAATAGGCTGGGTGAATATATGAAAAAAATAAAACTTAGGTCTCATAAAAAATTAAAGATTAGTTCAAAGATATCTATTATTATAGTTATCATAATAATTTGTACTTATTTATTATTAACCTATTGTGGAAATAAATTTTTACCTATGATAATGTCTCAGGCTGAAATTGATTGTAAAAAAATGGCAATTGTTATTATTAAAAATTCAATAAACGATGATGTTTTATCTACTTTAGAGGCAGATATGTATGATGTTATTCAAAATAGCTCTGGTGAAATACAAACTATTGATTTTAATCCTGTTGTGGTAAACCGATTTCTAACCAAAACAACTTCTATAGTTAGTGAAAATTTAAAAAAATTAGAAAAAGGAGAAATTGATGACATATCATTTATAAGTTCAGAGGATTATAATATAAAAAATTTAAAAAATGGTGTTATATCTGAGATCCCAATGGGGATAATAACTAATAACGTACTTCTATCTAACATTGGGCCTAAAATTCCAGTTAAATTAAATTTAATTGGTAATGTTGTAAGTAGTATAGAAACAAATGTAAGTAATTATGGTATAAATAGTGCTTTAATTGAAGTATTTGCAAAAGTTGAAGTAACTGAAGAGGTAATTATACCATTTCAAACAAAGCAAGTTAAAATTATAAATAATATTCCAGTTGCAATTAAAGTAATTAATGGTAAAGTTCCTGAGTATTATGGTAATGGTCGTTTAAATGAAAGTTCTAATATATTATCAATACCAATTGAAAGTGATTAAAATTTTATGATATACTTATATTATAGAAAAATTAAATAGGAGTATGTATGGAAAAAATAGTAAATATAGATAATATCAAATATGAGATAATTAAAAATTATAGAGATGGCTTTAACAAAGAAGAATTCATAAATAAATGTACTGAATATTTTTATGATTTTGATTATATAGTCGGCGATTGGGCTTATGATAAGCTTAGGCTCAAGGGATTTTATGATGATTTTAATAAAAAGTCTAAAAATTTTAATAAAATAAGTACTTTAGATAAGTATTTAAAAGAAAATTGTGCTTATGAGTGCAAATATTTTGTTGCTAAAAAAATAAATGTATGATATAATTTTTATAGTAAATGAGGTGTAAGAATGAACGATAAAATAATGTTTTACGTTATTAATGAAGAAGGCATTAGAGAAGATGCACAAATACTTGCAAAATATAGATTGTCTAATATGAATGATTATATAACATATACATATGGTGAAATAAATGATAATAATATGATAAAAATATATTCAACAGGGGTTACAAATGAAAATGGTAATTATTCATATAGAGAGATAGTATCAAACGATGAGTGGAATGAAATAAAAGAAGTTATGAAATACATTGCTAGAGACGAAAATGAACCAATTGCTGAAAAGTATAAAAGTAACTTAAAATTAAAAGGTGAAGAAGTTTCTATTAGAAAACCAAAAAAGTTATTAGTATCAAAAAAATTTGCAGATACTTTGGCAAGCAAATATTCAGAGGATGATGAATCTAGTGTTGAATCATTAACCAATGTTAATGTAGAATCTGCTCTAAATACACCAGCAGAATTTATATTAAATCAGGGAATTGAACCAGAAAAAGAGGACATTTTAAGTAAAACTATTGAAATTCCAACTTTTGAAGAGTTACAGGCAAGAAACAAAAATATAGAAAATGTTATTACAAATTCTAAAATAGAAAATAAGGTAGATATACCAGTTTCTTTAGAAACATTTAAGGTTCCTGCTGAAGAGTCGAAAAAAATTGTTGATGAAATACCAAGTTTAAGTCAAAAGAAAGACTATAAAGAAAAATTTAAAGAAGAAGTAGAACCTTTGCTTATGGATGTTTATGCAAAGCAAATGAAACATATTGAAGAATTAGAAGAAGAATTATCAAAAACTAAATTTGATTTATTTGAAAAACAAAAAGAAGCTTTATCTTTAAAAAAGGAAAAAGAAGAATTAGAAGGTCAAAGTAGTATATTAAAAGAAGAACTAAATGGTGTTCAAGAAAAAATGAATGGGATTTTAAACGTTATTCAAGGGACTAATGATAATAAAGATTAGATTTTAAAAAATCTAATTTTTTTCCACTAATTACCATGTAATAAAATGTATGATATTACAAAATTTTCACATTCTATAAATGTATAGGAGGTGAAAAAACAATGACAAGTGGATCAAATAAAAATAAACTAGTTACTCCAGGTTCTAGAGAAGCTATCGATAGAATGAAATATGAAATAGCTAACGAATTCGGTGTTCAATTAGGTGCTGATGCTACTGCTAGAGCAAATGGTTCAGTAGGTGGTGAAATTACTCGTAGATTAGTTCAAATGGGTCAATCTCAAATAAGTGGAAATTATAATATGCAAAATAAATAGTTAAATTTTGTTAATATATATAAGCAAACTATATGATATTATGTAGTTTGCTTTTTTGTATAAATTTTATGTAAAAAATATATCATTTTTAATGTTTATGTGCTATAATACTATTATAGTAGAATAGGAGGAATATTATGGATAATAGTGTTATAGAAAAACTAAAAAACTATTGTTTGAATCATCCAGAATTAGTACAAACTGGAATAATAAAAGGAATAAACTCAGTTGATGGTAAGATTGTACTTGAAAGGGATGGTATTTCAAAAAATATTTCGATTGAAGAATTAGAAAATGATTCGTTTGATTTTGAAAATTTTGAATTACGTAATTTAGTAAAAAACTCTGTAGAATCACAAGAGGAAATAGAAGAATTAGATGAATCCACAAATACATCTTTTACAAATGTAATAGTTCAAGAAAATATTCCTACTACACTAAAAGAAATACAAGATTGTACATTACTTAAAGATGAAGGCTTAATTGACAAAGCACTTGCGACTTTTTCAATAGATGAAAAAACAGGAAATATTAATATAAATAAAGCAATAAAGATTATAACTGATAATAGTATAAATAATGTTGTTGAATGTTTAAGAAATAATAAAGTACTTTCTACAAATTTATCGGATTATGACTTAAAAGGTAAACCAATTGTAGTTTTTGAAAATAGTAGTAATAAATTAGATCTTGAAGAGTTAATAAATCGAAGCTTTGATAATATACTAGTGTATGTGGAAGTAGCAAAATTAAAAAATACTATCTTTACAGATAAACAAATACAGAATGCAAAAAACAAATATCGAATAAGTATAAATGATAAATTAAATGTACTTGGATTAAATAATAAAGATAATAAACCAGCTGCAGCATCTGAATCATCTACTTCGACTAATTCAGTAGTAAAAGATATTAAACCAGATACTGATATAAAGAGGGCAGGATTTGCAGATATATTAATACTTACTATAATAATATTAATATATGCAGCAATAATCATAAATCTTATAATGAAATTAAAATAACATATGTAAATATATGTTTTTTTTGTTTATCTATCCTTTAATTAAAAAAGTAATTAGTGTATAATATAAATGAGGTGAAAATATGAAAATTTTATCGGTTAATGCAGGTAGTTCTTCTCTAAAATTTCAAATGTATGAAATGCCAGAAGAAAATGTATTAATATCAGGTGTATTTGAAAGAATAGGAATTGAAAATAGTTTTTATACTATTAAAATAAATGGTGAAAAGATACAAAAGAATGCAAATTTAGAAAATCATGAAGTTGCAGTTAATATTTTAATTAATGAGTTATTAGATAACAATATTATAAATTCACTAGATGAAATAAAAGGTGTGGGACATAGAATAGTACATGGTGGAGATAAGTATTCAAAGTCAATAGTTTTAAATGATGAAATATTAAAAGATATTTCTACATTAAATGAGCTAGCACCGCTTCATAATCCAGCTAATATCTCAGGTGTTTATGCATTTATGAAACAAATACCAAATGCAATTCAAGTTGGATGTTTTGATACAGCATTTCATCAAACTATTAAAGAAGATAGATATAGATATGCAGTCCCAGATGAATGGTATACTAAGTATGGAGTTAGAAAATATGGATTTCATGGTATGAGTCATAAATATGTTTCTGAAAAAGTAATGGAATTACTTGATAAGGATTTAGCAAATGTAATAGTTTGTCACTTAGGTAATGGTGGTAGTATAAGTGCTATAAGAGATGGTAGATGTATTGATACTACAATGGGATTTACTCCAAATGCAGGTATTGTAATGGGATCTCGTTCCGGTGATATTGACTATGGTATCATTCCATATATGATGAATAAAACAAATATGAGTATAAGTGACATTGATAATGCCTTAAATAAACAAAGTGGTATGCTTGGAATAAGTAGTGTAAGCAGTGATTTTAGAGATATAGATGCAAAAATAGCAGAAAAACATAAGCCAAGTATCTTGGCTCATCATTTGTATGTTAATTCCATAGTTGGCTATATAGCTAAATATTACGTAGAGCTTGGAGGAGTAGATGCTATAGCTTTTACAGCAGGTGTAGGTGAAAATGCTCCTCATATTAGAAGAATGGTAGTAGATAGGTTATCTTGTTTAGGAATAAAGATTGATAGAGAGAAAAACGATGAATTTAGATTTGGTAAGGAAGGTATTGTTTCTACACCTGATTCAACTGCAAAAGTATTTGTAATCCCAACAGATGAGGAAGTTGTAATAGCAAGAGATACATATAGTTTAATATAGAAAATAGGTGTAACATGGAAAAAGAAATATATAAAAAAATAAAAGAAAATGAAATTATAATACTAGCAAGACATATAGGCCCTGATCCCGATGCCCTTGGAAGTACTATTGGACTTAAAGATATAATAAAAGCAACATTTCCTAAGAAAGAGGTATTTGTAATAGGTGCTTCAACCTCAAAATTTAAATATATAGGAAATGTAGATAAAGTAGATAAAAGTATATTTAAAGATGCATTATTAATAGTATGTGATACACCTGATTTAAAGAGGATAGATGGAGTAAATGATATAAGTGATTTTAAAGATGTAATAAAAATTGATCATCATCCTGAGATTGATCAGTTTGGTTCTATCCGCTGGGTAGATGATACTAAATCTAGTGTATGTCAAATGATAATGGAACTTATCTATAATACAAAATTAAAAATGACTAAATATGCAGCAGAAAAATTGTTTATGGGTTTAGTGTCAGACACAAATAGATTTTTATTTTATTATACAACAGCGGATACTATGAGAATAGTATCAAAAATGATAGATGATACACACATAAATTTTACAGCTTTATATGATGATTTATATAGAAGACCATTATCAGAAATTAGGCTTCAGGGATATATGTATCAAAATCTAATAGTAACAGAAAATGGACTTGGATATATAAAATTAACTGATGAAATTATTAGGAGCTTTGATGTTGATCCTGCAAGTAGTGGGAATTTAGTAAATAATTTTAACAATATTGATGAAGTTTTAGTATGGGTTACATTTTCTGAAGATGTAAAACAAGATCAAATAAGGGTAAATGTTAGAAGTAGAGGACCAATAATAAATAAGGTATTAGAAAGGCATAATGGTGGGGGACATAAGTATGCTTCAGGAGCAAGAATAAAAACATTCGAGGAAATGGAAAGTATAATAAATGACCTTGACGAAGTCTGTTTAAATTACAAAAAAGAAAATAAAATTAAATAATTTGACATCTGAAATAAATTATATTAGAATAATCCTACTATTGAAAGCGGGAAATAAAAATGATACAAAATACAAAAATGAAATCAAAAAGTTATTATATTAAGAAGGATGGAATAGTAGAAGAGGTATCAAAGGAAGAATATGATAGTAACAAATCAGGTCCAGATTCATATCTATGTAGTAAATGCAGTGTATATTCATGTAATAAAATAGTAACTAGTGATATAAATCTCTGTCCAGAGGTCATAGATGCATATATGTGCTTAATAGAAAAAGAAATCCTTATAGATAATAAGATGGAAAAAGTTGGTGTAGTGGATGAATTTATTGTAACTAAATGTACTGAATATAAGATGTATAAATATCTATTAAGAAAGCAAAAGAGATTACAGGAGTTAGAGAAGCTTAAATCTAATAGTGACTTACCTAAAGATAAGCCTATACAAAGTGAGGAAGAAAATACTAGAAATAAAGAAGAGGCTGAATATTTTAGAAAGTTATTACTTGGTTTTTCAGAAAAAGGTAAATAAGGCAATTTGCTTTATTTATTTTTATTTGTTATAATTAATATGGTGATTGAGATGAAAATAACAAGTGTCGAACTTGCTATTAGTGCAGTAAGACAAAGCCAATATCCTACAGATAACAAGCCAGAGTTTTTGTTAGTCGGAAGAAGTAATGTAGGTAAAAGTAGTTTTATAAATTCAATTATTGAAAGAAGAAATTATGCTAGAATTTCTAGTAAACCAGGTAAGACCCAAACATTAAACTTTTATAATGTTAATAACGATTTTTATTTAGTTGATGTACCAGGTTATGGATTTGCAAGCGTAAGTAAAGAAAGACAGCAAAAATTTGGAATGATGATAGAAGAATATTTAGCAAATAGAGATAATCTGAAAGAAGTATTTTTACTTATTGATTTTAGACATAAACCAACTCAGGATGATTTACTCATGTATAACTTTTTAAAATATTACGATCTAAGTGTTACTATAGTAGCAACTAAGGTTGATAAAATTGGAAGAACTTTAAGAGATAAACAGGTAAAAATAATAAAAGATACATTAAATATAAATGAAAATGATAAATTTGTATTATTTTCTAGCTCTACAAAGTTAGGAAAAAATGAGATAATTAATACAATAGATGACATAATTTACCAAAAGAAGGAGTAATACTTCTTTTTTTTCATATAATTTAGTAGTGATGTATTTTATGAAAGTTGAGAGTTATTTAGGTAAAATAGTTGTATATTTATTTGATAAAGATAAATATACATCGTCTGATATAAAAGGTACCTTAATTAAGGTGTTTGATGAACTAAATAAATATTATAATTATGAATTTTCTGATAGTTATAATCTAAGTTTATATACTAATAAATATTATGGAATGATACTTGAAATAACAGAGAATGATAATAATATTAGTGACTATAATATAGTTAATTTGGAACTTAACATACTAAAAGATACGCTATTTTTGTATGAGGTAGATGAGGTATTAGATTACTTAAATAATGAAATTTATTATTATGAAGATAAATTTTATATAAATATAAAAAAATTAGATATAAATTTACTTGAAAATTCAAATATTATATATGGTAATGATGTTTATAAAATTATTGGTAAAGGTATTAAAATATAAACTTCTTTTTTTTTAATATTTATGATATAATTAACTATCAGAAAAGAGGTGTTCTTTATGAAAATGCCAACAGTAGCACTTGTAGGAAGCCCAAATGTAGGCAAATCCACCATTTTTAATAGAATTATAGGAAGAAAAATATCAATAATTGAAGATGTTCCAGGTATAACTAGAGATAGAATATATGGAGTAGCAAAATATAAAGACTATAGATTTAATTTAATTGATACTGGCGGAATAGATACTTCAGAGAAAAATTTTAATAATGATATAAAAGTTCAAGCAGAAATAGCGATAGAAGAAGCAGATGTAGTTGTATTTGTTGTTGATGGAAAAGTTGGCTTAAATTCAAATGATTATGTAGTAAGAGATATTTTATATAAATCAAATAAAAGAATAATAGTTGCGATTAACAAGATAGATAATAAAAAACATGTGGATAATATATATGATTTTTATGAACTTGGATTTGAAAATTATATACCAATAAGCGGCGAACATGGTGTTAATTTTGATAAATTATTAGATGAAATAACAAAAGAGTTTAATAAATATGAAGAAAATGTAGAAGATAATGTTATTAAATTCTGCTTAATAGGTAGACCAAATGTAGGAAAGAGTTCACTTACTAATGCAATTTTAAATGAAGATAGGGTAATTGTAAGTGATGAAGCAGGAACAACGAGAGATTCGATTGATACTAGATTTAAATATGATAAAAAAGATTATATAGTAATTGACACAGCGGGTATGAGAAAAAAAGGTAAAATATTTGAGTCTGTTGAAAAATATAGCTTGCTTAGGGCAATGAAATCAATAGAACGCAGCGATGTGTGTGTAATAGTTATAAACGCTGAAGAGGGAATAATAGAACATGATAAACATATTGCAGCTTATGCACTTGAAGCAGGTAAACCAATGGTGCTTGTTGTTAATAAATGGGATACAGTAGAAAATAAAAATGATATAAAATCATATACTAAAAAGATGAGGGCAGAATTCCAATTTTTAAGTTATGTGCCTATAGTATATTTAAGTGCTTTAACTAAAAAAAGACTACATACCTTAATGCCCGAAATAATTAAAGTATATGAAAACTCAAGAAAAGAAATAAAAACTAGTTTACTCAATAATGTTATATCAGATGCTTATGCACTAAATCCTGCCCCTTCATATAAAGGTAGGAGGCTTAAAATATATTTTTCTGCACAGGCGGGTATAATGCCACCTAGATTTATTTTAAATGTAAATAGTAAAGGATTAGTTCATTTTTCTTATCAAAGATATTTAGAAAACAAGATAAGAGAAAACTTTGATTTTGAGGGAACACCAATAATAATACAATTTAAGAGTAAAGGAGAAGAATAAAAAATCAGTAGATTAATTACTGATTTTTTCAATATTTTTTATAGACAAGTAACCAAATTACATAATACACATATATTAAATTAGAGGTGGTAGTTCCAATGAACTTAAGTGATAGCTTTTTTAATAAAGTTGAAAAGAAAACCAATGTTAAGAAATCAACTATTGTAAATCTTGCTCAAAAACTTCAAGGAAATAATATGAAAGATGAAAAAACATTAAGAGAGGTAATTCACGAACTTAGTGAAATGACAGGTAAAGAAGTAAGTAAAGAACAAGAAGATAAAATTATAAGTGCTGTTGTTAATGACAAAATACCTGATAATTTAGATAAAATGATATAATATCTTCAAAAAAATTTCAGTAAATCTGTGCTATAAAATTCATAATAATCTATATATTAATATCTTTCTTGATTTTTTATAAATGCTTAAGTTTTGTTATTACTTTTTGTAATAACTTTTTTTATTATTCATATAGTTTAATAAAGAAAGTAGGGATTAAATGGAAAAGATAGATATTATAAAGAGTATATCAGAAAGAACTGGTGGAGATATTTACTTAGGTGTAGTTGGAGCAGTAAGAACCGGTAAATCCACTTTTATAAAGAAATTTATAGAAAATTTGGTTGTGCCAAATATAGAAGATGAGTATGAAAGAAAAAGATGTTTAGACGAGATACCGCAAACAGCGCAAGGTAAAACAATAATGACCATTGAGCCTAAGTTTGTACCAAGCAATGCAGCTAAAATAAAAGTGGAAGAATTTGAGGCAAATATTAGGCTTGTTGATTGTGTTGGGTATGTGGTTCCTGCCGCTAAAGGGTATGAAGATGAAATGGGAGAACCTAGGATGGTAAAAACACCTTGGTATGATGAAGATATTCCATTTGTAGAAGCAGCAGAAATAGGTACTGAAAAGGTAATTAGAGATCATTCGACTATAGGTATTGTTGTAACAACTGATGGTAGTATTGGTGATATTACTAGAAATAATTATATAGAGGCAGAAAACGAGGTTATAAGTGAACTTAAAGAGATAGGTAAACCATTTATAGTACTTTTAAATTCATCTCATCCAACACTTCCAGAAACAGAAAGGTTAGCAGATAAACTACATGAAGAACATAATGTACCTGTTATACCAATAAGTGTTGAGACCATGAATGAAAAAGATGTATACAATATATTAAAAGAAGCCTTATATGAGTTTCCTGTTCTTAATATAAAGGTAGATATTCCAGATTGGATAGCATGTCTAAACCCATCGCATCCAATTAAGAAAGTTTATATGGACCAAATAAGAGAATGCGTTATAGAAGTTGATAAATTAAGGGATATAGAAACGATAAATAAGAATTTTAGGGCATGCGATCAAATAGAAAAATCATATATGTCGGATGTAGACCCATCGAAAGGAGAAGTAACAATAACATTGTCTGCTCCTAATAACCTATATGATGAAGTTTTAAAAGAAATAATAGGAACTAGTATAAATAGTAGAGCAGCACTATTATCAATTTTCCAAGAATATAATGATACTAGGGAAGAATTTGAACAATATAAAAGTGCTTTAAAAATGGTAAAATCAACTGGATATGGTATTGCAATACCAACACTTAAAGATATGAAACTTGATACACCAGAAGTTGTTAAACAAGGAGGAAGATATGGGGTTAAATTAAAAGCAGTCGCACCATCAATTCACATGATTAGAGTAGATGTAGAAAGTACTTTTGAACCAATCATAGGGTCTGAGCTTCAATCTAAAGAACTTATAAATTATCTTACCAAAAATCAAGATGAGGGCGAAAGCATATGGAAAAGTGAAATATTTGGTAGAAGTTTAGATGCTATTGTCCAAGAGGGAATACAAGCAAAATTATCTCTAATGCCAGATAATTTAAGATATAAACTTCAAAATACACTATGTAAAGTAGTTAATAAAGGATCAAATAATATGATAGCTATAGTTTTATAGCTATTTTTTGCATTTAAAGTATTTTTATGCTATTATATTCAACCAAAGAGGGGATAATATGACGCAAGAAGAAAAATGGTTAAGAAATTATAATTTAGCAAGGAAATATTATGAAGAGCATGGTAATTTGTTAATACAAAAAAGATATATATTAAAAGACGAGGGGAATGGATAGTAAATCAAAGATTGCTATATAAAGCTAAAAAATTAAGTTTAATAAGAATAGAATTATTAAATAAAATAAAAATGGTATGGGATGTGCATGAAGCTAATTGGTTAGAAATGTATCAATTTGCATGTGAGTATTATGAAGAAAAGGGTGACTTATTAATACCTGAAGATTACATAATATATGATTATATAAAACTGGGGAGTTGGATAAGTGAACAGAGAAAGTTAAAAGTTGATAATAGTTTAAGTGAAGAAAGAATTCGATTATTAGAAGAAATAGGAATGATTTGGGATATACATGAATATAACTTTATTCACAATAAAATAACTAAAAAAATATAAGGAAAGTAAAAATAGGATTACTAAAATATCTAGAAGAGGTACTAATAAATTATAATGATATTGATTCTAAACAGACTATAGTAGCATTAAATGATGATATAAAATTAAAATTATAATAGAAAATATTTTAGTAAGTGTAACACAAAATTGGAGATTTTATGAACTGATTAATTCCTGTATTTCAGATGTTACACCTTATAGGCGATATCATTTGGGAAATGTGTTAAAGTGACCATAGTTATGGAAAATAATTAGAAATAGTAAAAAAATATTAGATTTCAATAAATAATCAAAAAATTAATAATTTATCTTGATTTTATTTCAATTTTAATGTATATTATTAATGCAATACCTTATGCGTGGTATTTGGATTTTCCGACCATATACTAGGTTTAAGGCAAATATAATAAGGAGGAAAAGAAAATGGCATTAAAGAAAACTGTAAAAGAAGATATTATTAAAAAGTATGCTACTCATGAAGGCGATACTGGATCACCTGAAGTACAAATAGCTATTTTAACAGAAGAGATAAAAATACTTACTGAACATTTAAAAGTTAATATTCATGATTTTCATTCAAAAAGAGGTTTACTTATGAAAGTTGGTAAACGTCGTAATTTACTTGAATATTTAAAGAAAACAGATATTAATAGATATAGATCTTTAATTGAAAGATTAGGATTAAGAAAATAAGCACATATGTGCTTTTTATTTTATATTTTATGATTGTAAAGTAAGGAAAAATTTAGATGAAACAAGTAAAAATAAAATACAGGAAATATTTTTTGACGGGAATACAAGGACCCTTAGAGCTTTTTTTAAAGTGTATTGTATTCGACACAATATTGAAATAGTTCATGATTTTAATGAAGATACAAATGATGACTTCTTTATTTCTAGATTTCTAGAAGAAATTATTGGTAAAAATAAGAAATTATAATATTTAATTTAGAATTATTGTGGTAAAATATACTTAGAGGAGAAAATTATGAGTAAAAAAGTATACGAATTAGATTTTAGAGGAAGAAAATTAGTAGTGGAACATGGAGAACTTGCAAAACAAGCAGATGGTTCCGTTTTAATAAGATATGGAGATACAGTAGTACTTTCAACAGCAGTGGTATCAGATAATGCAAATGTTTTGTCAGACTTTTTTCCACTTATGGTTTTATACCAAGAGAAGTTATATTCGGTTGGTAAAATACCTGGTGGTTTTATAAAAAGAGAAGGTAGACCAAGTGATAATGCAACTTTAGCAGCAAGAATGATTGATAGGCCTATGAGACCATTATTTCCAGAAAATTTTAGAAATGAGGTTCAGATTGTTAATACAATTTTATCAGTCGATCAGGATAATTCACCAGAAATGGCTGCTATGTTTGGATCAAGTTTAGCAACATCAATAAGTAAAATACCATTTGATGGTCCAATCGCTGGAGTAAAGGTTGGAAGAGTTAACGGGGAATTTGTTATAAATCCAACAGCACAGCAGTTAGAAATGAGTGATATTGATTTAACAGTTGCAGGAACTAAAGATGCAATTAATATGGTTGAATCAGGTGCTAAGCAGGTAAGTGAGGAAGAGATGCTTGATGCATTAATGTTTGGCCATGATGCAATAAAGGAATTAGTAGCATTTGAGGAAGAGATAATTAGTGATATTGGGTCAGAAAAAATGGAATATGAAGTTCTTGAAATAAGTGATGAACTTATGGGTGATATTTCAAAGTTATCTAAAGATAAACTAGATGCTGCAATGAGAATAAAAGGTAAACTTGAAAACTATGAGGCTATCGATAAAGTTAAAGAAGAAGTAGTAGAAAAATATACTGTGGAAAACAAGGAAAATTTAAATGAAGAAGAATTTACTAAGTTGATAACTGCAGTAAAACTTGCTTTAGATAAGCAAGAATATGATGTATTTAGAAAAATTGTTGTTAAGGAGCATATCCGTGCCGATGGAAGAAGTATGACAGAAATAAGACCTCTTTCTGCAAGTATTGATTTGTTGCCAAGAACACACGGATCTGCATTATTTACAAGAGGAGAAACTCAGAGTCTTAGTGTAACAACTTTAGGAGCTTTAGGTGAACATCAAATACTTGATGGACTTGAACTTGAAGAAGAGAAAAGATTTATGCTTCACTATAATTTTCCACAATTTTGTGTAGGTGAAACAGGCAGATATGGAGCACCAGGAAGAAGAGAAATAGGCCATGGAGCTTTAGGTGAAAGAGCCCTTGCTCAAGTTATTCCTAGTGAAGAAGAGTTCCCTTATACAATAAGGGTTGTATCTGAAACACTTGAATCAAATGGTTCATCATCACAAGCATCAATATGTGCTGGATGTATGAGTTTAATGACTGCAGGAGTTCCTATAAAAGCCCCAGTTGCGGGTATTGCCATGGGACTTATTACGGATGGTGATGATTATACTATTTTAACTGATATTCAAGGTATGGAAGACCATTTAGGAGATATGGATTTTAAAGTAGCAGGTACTAGAAATGGTATATGTGCACTTCAAATGGATATAAAAATAAAAGGTATAACTAAACAAATTCTTAAAGAGGCTTTAGCACAAGCAAAAGAAGCAAGAATGCAGGTCCTTGATTTAATAGAAGATACTATATCCGAACCTAGAAAAGAAGTTAGTAAATATGCCCCTAAGATGGTATCATTTATGATTAATCCTAACAAGATTAAGGATGTAATAGGTAAAGGTGGAGATATGATAACTAAAATCATACTTGAAGCAAGCAATGTTAAAACAGTAAATGATGTGGGTGCTGTTAAAGTTGATCTTGAAGATGATGGCAGGGTAATTATTTATCATACTGATAAAGACGTAATAGAAAAAACAAAAAAAATGATTGAAAATGTAGTAAAAGAAGTTGAAATAGGTAAAATATACACAGGAAAAGTAGTAGATGTTCATGATTTTGGATGCTTTGTAGAATTGTGGGAAGGTTGTGAGGGACTTGTACATGTATCACAACTTGCACATGAAAGAGTGGAAAAACCATCTGATTTAGTATCTGTGGGAGATGAAATAATTGTAAAAGCTATTGGATATGATAAAAAGGGTAAACTTAACCTTTCTAGGAGAGAAGCATTACCTAAACCAGTAAAAAAAGAAGAAAATAATGAATAAATAAAAGGAGAAAATGCCTCCTTTATAGATAATAAAACTATAAGGAGGTATTTTTTTATGGACAAAAATCTAAAAAATATAAAAGAATTAATATAAAAATATAGTATATGAAACTAGGGCAAATATATTAAAAAAAATAAATAGATTAGAGACATATTTTAATATAGGAAAGGAAAAAAGAATATTACTATGATACTCAAATAAGAGAGGGTTTTCATAATAAAATAATAGGAATAATAATATGTTGGAAGAAAGATAATGAGATATTAAAATATAATAAAACTAGTAATATTCTTGTTACTAGTTATAAAGTAAGATAATAAAATAACGATTAATTTTATTTAACCATTATTTTATTATTGGGTCTGTAAATTAATCGTTATTCTTAATATCCATTATTACAGGAAGAACTATAGGTTTTCTTCCTGTTTTCTCTAAGATAAATGGACTTATTTCATTTATAATTTGATTTTTTAATTCTGAGTAATTAAATTTTTTATTTTTAAGTTCTTTAATTATTACAGAAAATGCTTTATTTTCTATTTCTTTTAATAATTCTTCATTTTCATTTACAAGTACAAATCCTCTTGTAGTAATATTTACTTTACCAAGCAATTGTTTCTTTGGTTGATTAATATTACATATTACAACTAATATTCCATCATTGGCCATTATTTTTCTATCTTTAATTACTAAATTACCAATATCGCCAATTCTATTACCATCTACATATACATCATAACATGGAAAACTTCTAACTTTTTTTACCTTGCCATTTAAAACAGATAAAACTTCACCATTTTGCATAATAAATGTATTTTCTTTTGGGATTCCACAAGCAATTGCTAAATCAGCATGTGCCTTAAGCATTCTATATTCGCCGTGAATTGGCATAAGATATTTTGGTTTCATTAATCTTAGCATTAACTTTAATTCTTCTTGATTAGCATGGCCTGATGAATGTATTTCATTTAAAGATGTATTAGTGTATGTTTTAACACCTTTAAGGGCTAATTTATTTAATGTTACTGAAATTGCTTGAGCATTACCTGGTATAGGTGATGAAGAAAATATTACTGTATCAGTTGGTAGTAATTTTATTTTTTTATCCGTACCATTAGCAATTCTGGATAAGGCTGCTAGTGGTTCACCTTGAGAACCAGTACAAAGAAGACATACCTCCTCAGGCTTCATATTATTTGCTTCTTCTGGGGTAACAAATATATTTTTATCTGTTATATATCCAGATTCAATTGCAATTTCAATTTGAGTTTCCATACTTCTACCAAATATGGCAACTTTTCTATTATTTCTTTTACATGTTTCTATAATATGTTTAAGTCTATATACATTAGATGCAAAAGTAGCTATTATTATCCTTCCATATTGTTTTTGGAATAAATCACTAAGTGTAGCGTCTACCCTAGATTCACTAAGTGACATTCCTGGATTTAAAGCATTTGTACTTTCACTTAGTAAAAGTGTTACACCTTTTTCACCAATTCTTGCCATTTTATGTATATTAGACATTGGTCCAATTGGTGTAAAATCAAATTTAAAGTCTCCTGTTTCAACTATTGTTCCATTTGGTGTATTAACAACAATTGCAAAACTATCAGGAATTGAGTGTGTTGTGGATATAAATTCTACCTCCATATTTTTAAACTTATATTTGCTATTTTCATCAAATACAATTATATTATCATATTTAATATTTCTATCTGCAAGTTTCTTTTTTATCAAATTTGCTGCTTGGTTTGGTGCATATATGGCGGGTATTTGAACCGATTGAAGTAAAAAATTAATACTTCCGATATGATCCTCATGTCCGTGTGTAATAAATAATCCTTTAATTTTATCTTCATTCTTCTTTAAAAAATTATAATCAGGAATAACATAATCGATACCAAGTAACTCGTCTTCAGGGAATAATACACCGCTATCAATAATAATTAATTCATTACCATGCATTATACAATACATGTTTTTACCAACTTCCCCAAGACCACCAAGTGCAAAAACCTTGGTATCTAAGTTATTATCAAAAAATTTCATTAATTTCTCCTTTCTAAAGTATTAAAGTTAATAAGATTAACGAAACTAATTATACTCTCTTTTTTATACTTTTGCAATAATTTGACAAAAAAAACAACTTATGATATCATAATGCGCGACATTTGAAAGAGGGGGAAATCTGTATGTTTAAAGATTTATTTAATGTTGATGATATATTTGATGAAAATACTGATGATGTAATTGACGCGGATTATAAAGTGCTTGAAGAAGTAACACAAGGAGAAAATGCCAAAAATAAAAAACATTTTTTCAAAAGGTCTAAGAAAAAACAATTTAACTCTTTATTGCATGATTTACAACAAAGTAATCCAAATATAAAAATTGAGAAATTAGATAACAATAAGATCGTTTTTGATGATAAAGATTACGAAAAAAATGGAAAAAAATTTGATTTACCTATTGAATATGATTATGATAAAGAATCAGACCAAGTATTTAAAGATGGTAGATTAATAGCTACTATAGTATATAAGGATTTAGAAAATAAAAGGGAAGATAATATAGATTTATCAGATATAAATATAGAAGAGGTAACACAAAGACAAAATAAAAATAAACGTAAATTATTTAAAAAGAAGAATAAGAGTAAAGAAGATGTAGATTTATCGAATATAGATATAGATGAAGTAACAAAAAGGAAAAAAGGGAAAAAAATATCTATGTTTATTTCAAAAATTTTCAAAAATATTAAAAATAAATTTAAAAAAGAAGAAGTAGATTCAAAAGACAATAATATAATAAATCAAGAAAATGAAAATAACTATGATCCTGAAGATATAAGCCTTAAAGACAAAATATTAAAATATTTAGATGGTGTAACATATACTATTAAAGATTTAATTCATATTATGAAAAAGGCAGATATTATTAGTGAAAAGGAAGAAAAATTAAAACTTATTAATGAATTTCTTGATAATAATAAAAATCTAGAAAATGATAAAAAGTTAGTATCATTAGTACTTGAGTTAGATAAACTTGCTAATAATTTTGAAATGGAAAAAGCTATTAAGAAAACAGAAAAAATTAAAGAGTTCTTAGAGGAAAAAGGGTTTGACTTAAATAGTGAATTAATAGATTTATATAATGAAATTATTAATTCTGAAGAAAATTATATTGAAAATGTAAATTCTTTATATAGCTACATAATAAATAATAAGGAAGAAATAACACTTGAAAACATAATCAATGAAATGAATAAAATATTAGGTAAAACATCTGTTAATGAACAAGTAAAGGATGAAGATAAAATTAGAAAATTAGAAGAAAAGAAAAAACAATTAGAAAAGGAAATCGAGAAAAGGGCTAAGGAAGAGGCCGAAAGAAAGGCCAGAGAAGAGGCTAAAGAAAGTAGTTATAAGCATATCTCTAAATTAATCAATCTTAGTATCTTATATAAGTCACAAGAAGAGCTTGATAAAGCAAAATTATTATTTTCACAATATCATAATTGTTATACAATTAGACAGAATGAAGATATTAAATTAAATATTGAAAATGCACAAAAAAATATAAATACTTATTTGAACAGTAATGAAAATTCCTTACATCCATTTATTGAAGATCAAATTAGCAAAGTGGAGAAGGATGAAAGATTAAAGAGGGTAGGAGATATTACACTATCAAGAGATATTTATAAAGATTTTTGTGAAAGAATGAAAAATGCTTTAACTTATAATTCTATAACTATCCTCAATATAGAAGAGGAATTGTTTAATAGATTAGATAGATACTTAACACTAAGTCAGAAAGAAGATATAAAACAAAAATTTAAAGAAATAAAATGGAATATTTCAAAAGACGTGGAATTATCAAAAACTATGACTTTAAAGTAATAAATAAAGACATATTTACACAATATATGTCTTTTTTATTAAAAAATATAGAAAATTAAAAGAAAATAATATATAATTAACTTGAATATAATATAGAGGGAGTGAAAAAATGGCAGAGACAAAGAAATCAGAGACTAAAACTGCACCAAAGAAGGCAACGACAAAAGTGTCAACTTCAAAATCTACAGCTAAAAAAGCATCAACAAAGGCAGCTTCCACAAAATCAACATCAACAAAAGTTACAGCTAAAAAAACAACAGCTAAAAAAGTGGAAACTAAACAGACCCCAAAGAAAAACACATCTAAAAGTACGCAAGATACTACTATAGTAACAAAAGAAACACCTAAAAATGTTGAAAGTAATAATGTATCAAAAAAAGATCAAAGTTTTAAATTAACTAAGGATGCAATGTTTAGTGTATGGATTGATGCTTTAATTTTAGTGTTTATAGTATTGATGTTTGTATTAATATTGTATGGATATGTAATGTCAGCATAAAAAGGGAAATTATTTTTCTTTTTTTTTATCCCTTTAAATGTTATAATATTCACTAGGTGATATATATGGGATTTTTTGATAAACTAAAAAGAATTGTTAATAAAGATAAGGATGTATTTGAAAATAAGGATGAAAAAGAGTTATATAATAAGGGATTTGAGAAAACAAGAAGAGAATTATCTGACAAATTAAATAATTTGAGTAAGAAATATAAAAAGATAAATCAGGATTATTTTGAGGAATTAGAGGAAATATTAATCATGGCTGATATTGGTGTGAATACTGTTATGGGTTTTATGGAAAGATTAGTAGATAGAGCTAAAAAAGAAAAAATATCAGACCCGGAAATGTTAAAAGAATTAATAGTTGATGAATTATTTATTATTTATGTAAATGATGAAATATTAGTAGATAAGGTAAAATATAACGAAAACGGCCCTACTGTTATTTTATTTGTAGGTGTAAATGGAGTAGGAAAAACAACAACAATAGCCAAAATGGCAAAAAGAGAAAAAGATTCTGGCAAAAAGGTAATGCTTGTTGCAGGGGATACATTTCGTGCAGGAGCAATAGAGCAGTTAACTATGTGGGGAGATAAAATAGGCGTTAAAACGATATCTACAAAAGAAAATGCTGATCCATCAAGTGTAATGTATAAGGCACTAGAGGAGGCCAAAAAAGATAATTATGATGTTGTATTAATAGATACTGCAGGTAGACTTCAAAATAAAGTTAATTTAATGAATGAACTAGATAAGGTAAATAGAGTTATTGGTAAACTGATTGAGGGCGCACCACATGAAACACTTCTTGTAATTGATGCAACAACTGGTCAAAATGGAATATCACAAGCAAAACAATTTAAAGAAATAACAAATATAACAGGTATTGCTTTAACTAAACTTGATGGTACTGCTAAAGGTGGAATAGTACTTGCTATTAAAGAGGAAGTTAATATTCCTGTTAAATTTATTGGTTTAGGGGAAAAAATGGAAGATCTTAGGGTATTTGATATAGAAAAATATATATATGGACTATTTAGTGAATTATTGTAGGTGATAAAAATGGATGAGAGAAATAAGTTAATATTACTTTATGATTATTATGGTGAGCTATTAAGTGATTCACAAAAGAGGTATTTCGAAGATTATTATTTTAATAATTTAAGCTTAGGAGAGATATCTGAAGAATTAAGTATAAGTAGAAATGCTGTGCATAAACAAATAAAAAGTGCAATAGATAAATTATTATTCTATGAAGAAAAATTAAAGATAATTAGTAAAAATACTTCACTCATTAATAAGATTAATGAACTTGATGATATTAAAATAAAAGATGAATTAATAAAAATAATAGAAGGTTAGGTGAGATTATGTTTGAAAACTTATCAGATAGATTAGATAATGTAATGCATAAAATAAAAGGTTATGGAATAATTACAGAGGATAATATCAGCGATGTAATGAGGGAGGTTAGACTTGCCCTTTTAGAAGCTGATGTTAACTATCAGGTAGTTAAAGAATTTACAAATAATGTTAAGGAAAAAGCTTTAGGTGAAGAAGTAAGAAAAAGTTTAAAACCAAGTGAAATGTTTTTAAAAATATTAAAAGATGAACTTCTAAGTCTTCTTGGAGAAGATAAGGTAGAAATTGTTACAAATAAGAAACCTACTATTTTAATGCTTGTAGGTCTTCAAGGTTCAGGAAAAACAACTACTATAGGAAAACTTGGTAATTTAATTCGAAAAAAATATAATAAAAAACCCTTATTTGTAGCGTGTGATATTTATAGACCTGCTGCTATTGAGCAACTTAAAACAATTGGTAAGAGTTTAAACATACCTGTTTATGAAGAAGGTAACAATAATCCTAATGATATAGTTAGAAATGCCCTTAACTACGCTAAAGAAAACAATTTAGATTATATATTAATCGATACAGCAGGAAGATTACATGTTGATAAATCATTAATGGATGAGTTAGTGTGCTTAAATGATGAATTTAAACCTGATGAAATATTACTTGTACTTGATAGTATGATAGGACAAGATGCTATAAATGTAATAAATGGATTCAATGATAAATTAGCTCTTACAGGTACAATTTTAACTAAAATGGATGGAGATACTAAAGGTGGTGTTGCTCTAACTGCAAGACATTTAACTAACGTACCTATAAAGTTTATTGGTACAAGTGAAAAATTAGATGGTCTTGAAGAATTCGATCCAAATAGAATGGTTAATAGAATACTAGGAATGGGGGATATATTAGGTTTAGTTGAAAAAGTAGAATCTGTAATAGATGAGCAAGAGGCAGAAAACACTTATAAAAAAATGAAAAAAGGAAATTTTGACCTAGAAGATTTTCTTGCTCAGTTTAAACAAATAAAAAAATTAGGTTCTTTGGAAGGATTGCTTAAAATGATCCCAGGTGCAAAAAAGATGGGACTTAACAAAGTTAATATTGATCCAAAAGATATTGCTAGAATTGAAGCAATAATATTATCTATGACACCAGAAGAAAGAAAAAAACCAGAAATTATAAAGGCAAGTAGAAAAATAAGAATTGCTAAAGGATCAGGAAGAAGCGTACAAGAAGTAAATAAGTTACTCACTCAATTTGAAGAAAGTAAAAAAATGATGAAAATGTTTAGTAATGGTTCATTTAAATTACCATTTTAGGGTAATACACTATTCATATTTTTATAATTCTCATATTCTAGTAATAGATAAGGAGGATAAAAAATGTTTAACAATAACTTTAATATGATGGGGATGGGTGGTTGTTGTCCAAAGGATAATCAATGTTGCCCAACAGTATGCGAACAAAAATGCTGTGAAGATCCAGTATATGAAGCACCAGTTGAAAATTGTATAAAAAAAGACTTTGTTCATGAAGTAGTACATGTATGCCCAATTCACACAAGAATAGTTAATAATCATATATATAAACATACTTATGTACCTGAATATTCATGTTCAGAAGAAAATGTTTGTACAAATATTGATGATAACTGTTGCAACAAATTTTAAAAATTCCATATGGAATTTTTTTCTTTTGTGATATAATAAACTTAGGTGAAAAATATGAATATTATTATAAATGATAAAATAGTATCTGAAAGTATTAATAAAAATCAAAATATTAGTGAGGCTGACAAATCTATATTGGCGCCATGTATTAATTCAATTACAAATTTTTTTATTAAGCTAGGTATAGCTATACCGACAGAAAATAGTGGGCTTATATTAAAAAAATTAAATATAGTTAATGATTATAATAAAGATACTAACGAATTTGTTTCATATAATAAGGAAAGAA
Organism: Bacilli bacterium; assembly: GCA_017938725.1. Classification (GTDB taxonomy): domain Bacteria; phylum Bacillota_I; class Bacilli_A; order RF39; family UBA660; genus CAG-433. Next base: position 23,878 of record JAGBAW010000028.1, read on the forward strand.
ATGAACTTTCATTCTTTTGGTCAAATGTTAATAAAGATAGTTTAGGAGATTTTTATTACCATTGTATATATTCATTATTATCTATATTATCCATGAGATATTCTGAAAAATATGGCCAATTTGTTAATGGCGTGGAGTACATTAATGAAATTGGAATTACTAAAGGTAAGATGTTAAATGAGTTACTTAAAAGGAATATTACTATTAATATATCAATGGAAAATCCTTATGATATGGATATAAAAAATTTTTATTATGATAGTCCTGATTACTGTACTATGTATGATAATTTACTAGAAAATATATTGTATTCAAAAATTGGACTTGAAAAAACTCTTGAATGTTTTGTTGGTGGGCAGGGTGATATTATCTATTCACAATTTTCAAACATGATTGGTGAAAAAGATACACAGAGATTATATGATGTAATTGATTCATACCCATCAAATAAGATAAAAAATAGAGAAATCTATGATGAATTATTGGCTTTATTAAATATATCATATGAGAAAAGATTTAATATGAATTTAATGTAAAATTATGTATAATATGTTGCTTTATAAACTTTATTATTATATTATATTGTTGGGGAGTGTGATAATAGTGTATCCATCAATAGATAAGGTACTTAATATTATTCCTTCAAAGTATCAATTAGTTTATGTAGTTGCTAAAAGATCTCACCAAATGAAGGAAACAAAGCATTATCAATTACCAGATAAAGAATATAAAAGTAGTAAAAATATTGGTAAAGCTTTAGAGGAAGTAGCAGAAAACTTAATACATATTGCTGAATAAGTATTAAGTTTTTAATTTATTAGATATATGAACATAAGTTTGGAGGCTGTATGAAAATATTAAAATATAAAAAAAACTCAGGTAACAAATATAAGGTTTTTTTAGAAGATGGTAGTAATATTATTCTTCATGAAAATATAATAATAAAGTATAATTTACTGATATCAAATTCATTGCAAGATGATGATTTAAAGTTAATTTTAGAAGATAATAATAATTACTTAGTTTATGATATGGTTTTAAAATACATTAGTATAAAAATGAGATGCGAAAGTGAGATAAGAAAGTATTTACAAAATAAAAATATTAATAAAGTTATTATAGATGAAACTATAAACAGATTAAAAGTAGAAGGATATATAAATGAAAAATTGTATGTAAAAAGTTTTATATCAGATAAAGTTAGATTAAATAAATATGGTCCAAATAAAATTAAACAGGAATTATTAAATTTAAAGATTGATAAAGATATAATAGAAAGTGAATTATCAATATATCCAAAGGATGAATTTATTCAAAATTTAGATAATTTAATAGATAAAAAAATAAAATGTAATAGAAGTTATGGGGAAAGCGTATTAAAACAAAAAATAATAATTGAATTTAGTAATAGGGGTTATGAAAAAGAGGATATAAGGAATATATTGAATAATAAAGATTTATCAAATGATGAATTATATGATAAAGAGTATAAAAAACTTTATAATAAATATTCAAAAAAATATTCAGATAGAGAACTGGAATATTTTGTAAAACAGAAATTATCTCAAAAAGGTTTTAAAAAAATGCAATAGTAATTGCATTTTAATTTTGATTACTTTCCTTAGCTTTTTCTAAAGCTTCTTTTATATATTTCTTATATTCGCTTTTTAATTTAGAATCGGTAATTTTTAAATTATATGATTTTCTAAGTTCATCAAGGGCAGTTACCTGAAGTGTTGCATCTTCCTCTAATCTTTGATTTGTAATTGATTCAATTATATTATCTTTAACATCCTTTAACTTTGGTTTGTCTTTTTCACCAGTTTTTAAGATAATATGATATCCATAAGAAGTTTTAACAGGTTCTTTTGTATACTTATTTACTTTTAATTTGTATGCAGCTTCCTCAAATTCTTTAACCATATCACCTTTGTTAAAATATCCTAAATCTCCACCATTGTCTTTAGAACCAGGATCATCAGAATTTTCTTTAGCAAGTTTGCTAAAATCTTCACCATTATCTAATTTTTTTATGATTTCCTCTGCCTTTTTCCTAGCTTCATCATCAGTTAAGCCATTTTCTGCTTCTGTATCAACCTTTATTAATATATGCTTAGCGCTTATATCGCCGACAGTATTTTCTTTATAATATGCATTTATTTCATCATCTTTAATATTATTTTTTACATAATCTTCTATGGCTTTATTTCTTTGAAAACTTAGTCTAAAATCATTCTTTAGTTCGTTTTCATTATCATATCCAGCATTTTTTAAAGTGTCTTCCCAAGAGTCTGAATATTGAGTTTTTAATGTTTCAATTTGATTAGTTACTTGTTTTTCAATATCTTCATCATCTTTATATATAGTACCTAATATTTCCTTATCAATCATATCTATCATAATTGATGTACCATATTTTTCCTTTAAATTTTTATATAACGAATCTGCGGTTACATTTTCACCATTAATTGTAAATGCTACTTCTTCTCCATTTTTTAGTTTTGAATTTCCACATCCACACAAAAGAAATCCACATATTAATATAGTTCCCATCAACATTATTTTTCTTTTCATTATTTATCCTCCTTAATAATGCACATATATATAATAACAAAATTAAAAAAATAAAACAATATTTTTGAAAATATAATCACACTATTATTAGTTTTGCCATAAAATAATGTGAATAGAAAAAAAGGAGGAATGGAAATGAGACAATCATATGGATCAGGTGCTGGTATAATACTAGTACTATTCATACTATTAGTAATAATAATAGGTGCTTATATCTAAATTCATTAATTAAAAGTTAGGAGGTAAAATTATGAGCTGTACAAATACATGTTCACAAACAAGCTGCTCACAACCAACTGGTCGTGGATGCGGATTTGTTACAATAATAGTACTTTATATACTATTAGCAATTATACTTAGTTCATTTGTTTGCTAAAAAAGTTCAAAATAGAACTTTTTTCATTTACCTATCAAATATTTGACATACATTAGATTTTCTGTTATTATAAGTTTCACTAAAAGGAGATATATTGATATGCAAGGAAAACAAATTGAAGTTCCCTCTTTTGTTAAAAAAATGGATGAAGAAAAATTACAAAAAATAGTGGATGGTATGGCCAATGGTGTTATGAATGTATATACTCAGATAAAAGATGAAAATGGTAATATTGTAGGATTCAAAAGGGTATATTTAACAAAGGAAAAAGAGATGATTTTATCACAAATGTATAGTGATTTAAAGAGAAAATTAAATAGTTTAGAAGATTATAATATTGTAAATGCATTAAAGAAAATGAAAGAAATAAAAAGATTAAGAAAAAGAATAGAAGAAGTTAGATCTTCTCAATCATATACGATGTATTCAACAGGTTTTGAAACATCTGAAAATAGAGCAAAAACTTGGAAGGATGATATTGCGCAAACCTCTAGGGATATAAAAGAATACAAAAATATAATGTAGTAAATATTTGATTAAGTTATATTATAAAAGTAGACAAGAAAGTCTACTTTTACTAATATATATTAAAGTGTTTATTTAATTTGGATTCCTCATTGCGCAAAAAAATCTTTTTTTACTATAATTTAAATCTATATTATAAGGATTTACTCTTTCAATTGCGCTCATGCTTCCAGCATTGAACCATTTTCTGTAACCTGCATAAATTTGAACATGATCTACCGAATATCCATCTTCTGTTTCAAATACAATATCACCGGGTTTTAAACTATTAAAATCATCTATTTCAGCCCAGTCATTTAATATTAAAAATGTATATATATAAGGAGCAAAGTTATAATTAAAGCTATTCATTTCTTCTTCTGAGAATATTTTTGATTTATATAAGCATACACTTACGTATGTTGAACAGCACGTTGCCTTATTTGGATTATTTAGTGAATTTTTAATATCATAATAGTAAAGGTCATTTCCTATACTATAATGCCAGTTTTCTTTTTCCATAATATTGTGTATTTTCTTAGAAATATTTAGAAACTTATTTGTTTGGCTATTCTGGATTATTCTTTTTTTTACAGTCCATCAGTTTTTCATATACCTGAGTAATAGTTATGCCATTATTTTCCTTATAATAAGGTTTTAAATGCATATGATAATGTTTAACTTCTTGAACTTCTCCATTATTTTGCACAATGGTCATTCCATCAATATTTAGTTTTTCTTTTAATAAGACATGCATTTTCTTAGCTATAACATTCAGATGAGTCAAAGTACTCATATTAATATCATCTAAATTTTCATAATGTTTTTTAGGTATTATAAGCATATGTCCTGGACTCATTGGATTAACATCTAAGAAAACTTTTACTATTTTATCTTCATAAATTGTATAAGATGGAATTTCTCCATTTATGATTTTACAAAATATACAATCCATTTTTAATCACCTTCCATTATAATTTTAACAAAAAACACTAAAAAAATATATACTTTTATGTTAAAATATATATGTTTGGAGATGATTTTATGCTAAGAATAAAAAATCTATATGTTAGCATTGATGGTAAAGAAATATTAAAAGATTTTAATATTAACATAAATAAAGGTGAAGTTCATGCACTGATGGGACCAAATGGCACTGGTAAAAGTACTTTATCCAAGGTTATACTAAATAATAAAAAATATAAAAAAGAAAAAGGTAATATTTATTTTGAGGGCGAAGATATTACGAATTTATCCACAGATAAAATTGCAAAAAAAGGAATATTTTTGTCAAACCAACTTCCGTGTGAAATAGACGGTGTAACAACTGCAGATTTTCTTAGAACAGCTTTAAATGAAAAGGAAGAAAATGTATCTTTATATTCATTTATTAAAAAAATAAATAGCGCTGTTTCCGATTTAAATATGGATGAAAAAATGATTCATAGAAGTATAAATAAGGGTTTCTCAGGTGGGGAAAAAAAGAAAAATGAAATACTTCAAATGAAAGTACTTGAACCTAAATTTATAATACTAGATGAGATCGATTCAGGACTAGATGTAGATAGTTTAAAAATAGTTGGTGAAAATGTAACAAATTATTTAAAAGAACATAAAGATACATCAGTATTAATCATTACCCATTATCCTAGAATATTAGAATATATTAAACCTGATTTCGTACATGTTATGACTGGTGGACAAATTAAAAAAACAGGAAATTATGATTTAGCACTTGAAATAGAAAAAAAAGGTTATGATACTTATAAAAATAATAGTGCAAGTATAGTAAGTGAGTAATCAAATTATGAATAAAATAGTATTAGAAGAGTTAAAGTCTAATATAAAATTAACGGGTAATGAATATGTAATAAAAAATGAAAATAATGATGTGGTTTTTGATATTGAAAATAGTTCAAGTGTAATATTTAATGTTTTTAATGAAGAAGATACAAAGGTTTACTATACTTTTAATGTTTTAGAAAATTCTAATTTAACCATTAATATATTTGATGCTGCAAGGGAAGTAAAAAGAAATATAACTATTAATGTTAATGGAGAAAATAGTAGTGTTATACTTAATTTAAGTTGTATTTCTCTAAAGGAAAATAATTATATAGTAAATGTATATCATAATAGTAAAAATACTCATAGTAAAACTAATTTACATGGCTTAGCACTTGATAATAACTCTATATTTATACAAAATAATGGATATATAAGAAATGGTTCAACAAAAAGTACATTAAATCAAGATAATAAAATAATAATAATGAATGATAATAACTCCAAAATAGAACCTAATTTATATATTGATGAATATGATACCTTAGCATCACATGGAGCTTATATAGGCAAATTTGATGAAGAGGAATTATTTTACTTAAACTCTAGAGGACTAGATAATAAAAGTAGCTACAATCTATTAATAAATGGATTCTTATTATATGAATTTGTAATAAGTGATGAGGATAAAGTTAAATTAAAAAATATTATTGAAAAGTACTGGGGGTGAGAAAATGAATTATAAAAACGATTTTCCTATGCTTGAGAAAGATATTGTTTATTTTGATAATGGTGCAACTACATTAAAACCAAAATGCGTAATAGATGCTATATGTGATTATTATACAAATTATACATCAAATGCACATAGAGGTGATTATAAACTTAGCGTAAAAGCAAGTAATGAATATGAAAATGTAAGAGAAAAAGTAAAAGATCTTATTAATGCGAAAAATAAAGATGAAATAGTATTTACTAGTGGTTCAACTGAATCATTAAACTTAGTGATAAACGGATACTTTAAAAATCATCTAAATAAAGGTGATGAAGTTCTTATTACAAAGAGTGAACATGCATCTAATATACTTCCATGGTATGAACTAGAAAATGAAATTGGTATAAAAGTAAAATATATTCCATTAACTGAAAATCACACAGTTACTATAGAAAATTTAAAAATGGTGGTAACAGATAAAACAAAAGTAATATCAATTGCACATGTTACTAATGTAATTGGAGATGTAAGACCAATAAAGGAAATAATTAGTTATGCACATGAAAAGGGTATATTAGTAGTTATAGATGGTGCACAAAGTGTAGGACATACTAAAGTCGATGTAACATCTTTAGATATTGATTTTTTAGCTTTTTCAGCACATAAGATGCTTGGTCCAACAGGCGTTGGAGTACTTTATGGTAAATATGAGTTATTAGATGAGGTTAAACCTTTAAAATATGGTGGGGGAATGAATATCGCATTTACTAGCCCAAAAGAAATAGAATATAAAGATTTGCCATTTAGACTAGAAGCAGGTACTCAAAATATAGCGGGTGTAATTGGATTTGGAAAAGCTATTGACTATATAAACAAAGTTGGCATTGATAATATAGAAGAGACATGTGATGAATTAAAGGAATATATTGTAAAAAAATTAAAAACACTAAAAAATGTAAAAGTATATAATGAAAACGTAGAAGGATCAACAATTGCATTTAATATAAATGGAATATTTGCGCAAGACACAGCAATATATTTAGATAAATATAATATATGTGTTAGAAGTGGTAGTCATTGTGCAAAAAAATTAGAAGATGAGCTTGGAATAAAGAATACATGCAGAATAAGTATATATTTTTATAACACAAAAGAGGATGCAGATAAATTAATAGAAATATTAGACAATGATAAAATATTAGAAGAAAGTTTAGGTGTTTAGATTGGAAAGTAATTTTAAAAGAACATTAATACTAGAAAATTATGAAAAGCCATTTCACAGGGGATTATTAAAAGATTCAACATATTTAAGAGAAAATAAAAATAACTCTTCTTGTATTGATAATTTTGACATAGAATTGAAAATAGAAGATGGAATAATAAAGGATATAAGGTTTGATGGTGAGGCATGTGCAATAGCAACTTCATCTATGTCTATATCTATTAGTAAACTTATTGGTAAGAGTAAGGAAGAAGCATTAAATATAATAGAAAATTATGAAAAAATGATTAATGAAGAGGAATATGATGAAGATTTACTTGAAGAATTAACTGCATACGAAGATATATATAAACAACCTGCAAGGAAAAAATGTGCAACTTTAGGAATACTTGGGATAAAAGATTTAATTAATAAAAGTAAGTAGGTGAATAAAATGAAGGAAGTAGTATTTGATAAAGGCTTAAGTGAGGAAAAAGTTAAAGAAATATCCAAAATAAAATGTGAACCAGAGTGGATGTGCGATTTTAGAGTAAAAGCATATAATGAGTTTATAAATAAATCTCTTCCTTCCTTTGGACCTAAAATAGATATAGATTTTGATAATATTACCTATTATAAGAGAATAGATGATAAAGTACATAGTACATGGAATAATATAGATAAAAAGGTAAAAAAGACATTTGATGATATAGGTGTAACTTCACAAGAAAAAGAGTATTTAGATGGTCTTGGAGTTCAATATGATAGTGAAGTAATATATCATAATATGATAAAAGAACTAAATGATAAAAATGTAATATTTTTAGATACTGATACTGCACTTAAAAAATATCCAGATTTATTTAAGAAGTATTTTAATAAATTAGTTAAATATGATGAAAATAAGTTTACAGCATTAAATGGTGCGGTATGGAGTGGAGGAACTTTCATATATATTCCACCACATACTAAACTTGATAGACCACTTCAAAGTTATTTTAGGATAAATACTAAATCGATGGGACAATTTGAAAGAACCTTAATAATAGTTGATGATGATTCAGAACTTCATTATATAGAAGGTTGTACAGCTCCAACCTATACTACAGATTCACTTCATGCGGCAGTCGTAGAAATATATGTAGGTAAAAATTCCAAATGTAGATATACTACTATCCAAAATTGGGCTAATAATGTTAATAATTTAGTTACTAAAAGAGCAGTAATTGATGATGGTGGCACTATGCAATGGATAGATGGTAATATAGGATCTAAAGTAAATATGAAATATCCAGCATGTATATTAAGAGGTGATAATTCAAAAGGGGAATGTATATCAGTTGCAATAGCATCAGAAAATCAAATCCAAGATACAGGTGCTAAAATGATTCATTTAGGTAAAAATACGGAGAGTAAAATAATAGCTAAATCAATTGCGAGAAGTTCTGGTAATGCTAGTTATAGGGGTCTTGTTAGTATAGAAAAGGATGCAATAAATTCAAAAGCAAGCGTTAAATGTGATACAATTTTACTTGATCCTTACTCAAAAAGTGATACAATACCAACTAATATATGCAAAAATGAATCATCAAAAATTGAACATGAAGCAACTGTATCAAAGATAGATGAAGATAAATTATTTTACCTTATGAGTAGAGGTATAGACGAAGAAAAAGCAATAGAATTATCTATAATAGGTTTTATAGAAGAATTTACAGAGGAACTTCCTTTAGAATATGCTGTAGAATTAAATAACTTACTTAAAAATAATTTTAAACCAATATGTGAAATTTAATTAATAGAAGAAAGTATTAAATTATTTTCTTCTTTTTGTTTATGTAAAAATCTATTATTGAAAGAATTTATATTCAAAAATGACTTTTTTGTACTTTGCTAATTATTTATTAATAATGTATCATGTTCATCGAAGGGAGAGATGATTATGTTAAATCAAATAGTTATAGTTGGGAGACTAGTTAAAGATCCTGAACTAAAAGAAACAGAGACAGGTAAAAAAGTTACAAATATTACACTTGCAGTTCCAAGAAGTTATAAAAATGTAAATGGAGAGTATGATACAGACTTTATTGATTGTACACTATGGACTGGTGTTGCAGAGAGTACTTCAGAATATTGTAAAAAAGGTGATCTTCTTGGAGTAAAAGGAAGAGTACAAACTAGAGTATACGAAAAAGAAGAAGAGAAAAAATACATAACTGAAGTAATTGCCGAAAAGGTAACCTTTCTAACAAGTAAGAAAACGGAATAGTGTTTTCTTTTGTTTATGAATAAAAAGTTACTAGTTAGTTAACATTAAACATATAGGAGTCTAATTTTAATATAATTTATCTATAAATTGATGAAAGGTTAGGTGAATATATGATTATCGGTCAGAGAATAAAAGAACTTAGAAAATCTAAGAACCTAACTCAACAAAAATTAGCCGATTTAGTTAATGTAACAAAGGTATCTATTTGTTGTTATGAGAAAGGAACAAGAACTCCTAATTTAGAAACATTTGTAGATTTAGTTAATATCTTAGATACTACGCCAAATTATTTACTTGGTAGGGATGTAAAATTAGTCGCTGAAGAGGATGAAGATTATTCTATGGTTTTACCTAAAGAAGATATACAAATCATAAAAGAAATAAGAGGTAATGAAAAGCTAATTAATTATTTAAGAAAAGATCCTAAAAGAGGAGTAGAATATATAAGCAAAAAACCAATGTAATTTGGTTTTTTTGTGCTATAATTTTTATAGTAGGTGAAAATATGAATATTATTGATATAATTACAAAGAAAAAAAATAAAGGAGTATTAAGCTATAATGAAATAAAATATGCAGTTGATGGATTTTTAAGTTTAGAAGTTAAAGACTATCAGATGAGTTCACTATTAATGGCAATAGCAATAAATAGTATGAGTGATGAAGAAATATTTAATTTAACTAAAATAATGCTTGATAGTGGGGATAAGATTGATCTATCAAGTATAGATGGAATAAAGGTTGATAAGCACTCAACTGGTGGAGTTGGAGATAAAACAACGCTAGTAGTTGCTCCTTTAGTTGCATCATGCGGTGTACCTATTGCAAAAATGAGTGGTAGAGGTCTCGGTTTTACGGGTGGTACTATTGATAAACTAGAATCAATAAAAAATTTTAAAACAAGTATAACTAATGAAGAGTTTATTAAGCAGGTTAATAATATAGGTATTGCAATTGTTTCACAATCTGGTAATTTAGTACCAGCAGATAAAAAAATATATGCCCTAAGAGATGTAACAGGTACAACTGAATCTATTCCTTTAATCGCATCTAGTATAATGAGTAAAAAAATTGCATCAGGTGCAGATAAAATAGTTTTGGATGTGAAAGTAGGTAGGGGAGCTTTCATGAAAAATATAGAGGATGCTAGGAAGTTATCCGAAATAATGATTAAAATAGGTAAAAATTTTGGTAAAGAGGTTGTAGCATTAATAACAAATATGGATTATCCTCTTGGAAATACAATAGGAAATGCTTTAGAGGTAAAAGAAGCAATTGATACACTTAATGGTAAAGGTGAAGAAAGATTTACTAGATTTTGTTTAATAATTTCAGCCTATATGATTTCAATAGGTAAGCAAATACCTATAGAAGATGCCCTTGATATGGCAACTGAAAAACTTAATAATAAAGAAGGATTAAATAAATTTAATGAACTTGTAAAGGCGCAAGGTGGAGATATTAATAATATAGAAATGTCTAATAATAAACTAGAATTAAAATCTAAAAAAAGTGGTTATATCACTGATATAAATCCTGTAAAACTTGCTAAGTTTGCAAACCTTTTAGGTGCGGGAAGAAGTAAAAAAGAAGATATTATTAATCATAAGGTTGGAATTATATTAAATAAAAAAGTAAATGATGAAGTAAAAATAGATGATACACTTTTATATGTATTTTGTGATAATGATATAGATATAGATGAATTATATGATGCATTTACAATTAGTGAAAATAATATAGATGAAGTAAGAATAATATATGATATTATAAGGTAAAAAGGACTGTTTATAGTCCTTTCAGACTGTTGACAAATAGGTATAAAATTTACTTATTTGTCTTTTTCTTGTTTGCAATGTATTTAATATAATATTCTTCGTATGGTATGTTCTTATTGCGTACCTTTGTTGCGGTTTCAACACCTACATATCTTATGTGCCAACTTTCAGCTGCATATCCCGTAATATCTTCCCATTCTTCTTTATATCTTATTATATACCCATATTTATGAGCATTTTTAGAAAGCCATGCATACTCTTCACCTTTAGTGGTTATGGTCCAAATATTAGCAAGGTCAATTGCAAGACCTAGTTCATGTTCTGAAAAACCAGGTTTAGCAGCATATTTATCAGCTTTTTCCTGACCATTTTCATGTACATAATTTTTGTAAATAATATTTTGGTGATTATAACTCCTATAAGCAGATTCAGCATAAAACTTAACACCATCTTCTCTAGATGCGTTACACATTTCTACAAATTTTTCATATGCCTCTTTTCTAAGTCTTAACTGCCCATACATATTATTTGCATAATCATCTGACATATCAACTAAATCTTTAGGTTCATAATCATCTGGTATTTCTAAATATTTATTAGTAAGTATAGTTATATCATTTGGATTTTTTATTTCAATACTATCTTCATAATATGTTTTATCTAAATTAAGTTCAATTCTTGTAACTATATCGTCAATACTTAAATTTTTATTTTCTTTTTGATAAGTTAGATATCTATCAAATTTACTATAATCAAATAAATCTAGTTTAATATATTCCTCATAATCTTTATTATATTTCTTTGATAAAAATTCAGTAAGTTCTCCATCACTCAAATTTCTTAATAAATAGTCTATTGTAGTTTTATTGTATCCCTTACTATTTAACTTTAAAATATAATCTTTAGTATCATCACTAATTTTTTTATTTTCTTTTAAATAATTTAATGTATTTTTTGCTTCACTATATTTATAATTAGCTTCGAATAGTGAATCAATTATGCCTGAATATTTAATATTCGATATATATAGAGGAAAGTTAAATATTTTTGTTTTATTAATTATTAATATGGGTATTAAAATAATAACAACTAACATTGCTTTAGCAATATCTCTTCTAAGTTTATAGTTTGGTTTTTTTCTTTTATTCATTCTACCTCACCTACTTTAAACTAATTATATCATAAAAATTTCATAATTTCATATTTTACTCATAATTTTTATTAGAGGTGTTATATGAAAAAATTGTTATTAATTTTTATTGTATTTTTTATATTTGTTTCTAGAGTTAATGCGGCTGATTTAAAATTAGCGGAATCCGCTAAAAGCTCGATATTAATTGAAGCATCAACTGGTGAGGTAATACATGATAGTAATTCACATGAAAGATTAGCCCCTGCATCTATGACAAAGATAATGAGTTTAATTTTGATTATGGAAGAAATAGAAAAGGGTAACTTAAAATTAGATGAAGTAATAACAGTATCTGAAAATGCATCTAAGATGGGTGGATCACAAATATACTTAGAGGCAGGAGAAAAAATGACTGTTGATGATTTACTTAAGGCCATATGTGTAGGTTCTGCGAATGATGCAGTGGTAGCTCTTGCAGAGAGAATATCAGGAAGTGAAGAAGCTTTTGTGTTTAAGATGAATGAAAAGGTAAGAAAATTAGGATTAAATAATACTAATTTTAAAAATGCTACAGGGCTTGATACTGCTAATCACTATTCATCAGCATATGATATGTCTCAAATGGCAAGAGAACTTGTAAGACATAAAAAAATATTAGAATATTCTGGAATTTATGAAACATATTTAAGACAAAATACTAATAATAAATTTTGGCTTGTAAATACAAATAAACTTATAAAAACATATGATGGTATGGATGGACTTAAAACAGGTTATACAAAGGAAGCGGGGTACTGTTTAACTGCAACAGCAAAAAGAAATAATATGAGACTAATAGGTGTAATAATGGGAGAAGAAAAAAGTGCTAAAAGAAATGAAGAAATGACAAAGATGCTTGATTATGGATTTAATATGTATACAGTAAAAGAATACTTAACTACTAACTCTAAATTAGGAGAATTAAATATAGATAAAGCAAATAAATCAAAGATAATTATAGTTCCCACACATGATATAAATATTTTAAATAAAAAAGGAAACGAAGAAAGAAAAATAACACATAAACTAAATATTACAAATGAAACATTACCAATAAAAAAAGGTAATATAGTAGGTAATATAAGTATATATGAAAATAATAAAGAATTATATAAGATTGATGTTACTGTAAAAGAAGATATTAAAAAGGCTAATATATTAGAGTTACTAGTTAAGAATATAGGGGAAGTATTTACAGGTGAAAATATATTTTAAAACAGAATTATCTGTTTTTTTCTTTATTTAAAGATGAAAATAATATATAATATATTGTGAAAAGAGGAAGTATTATGAAATTATTATTACATATATGCTGCGCACCATGTTCAGTTATGTGTATAGAAAAACTAAGAGAAGAGAATATAGATATAACAGGATTTTGGTATAATCCTAATATTCATCCATATATGGAATATAAAAATAGAAGAGATTGCCTAAAAGAATATAGTTCCATGATTAATTTAGATGTTGTATACAAGGAAGAGTATGGACTTAGAGAATTTACTAAAAATGTAATTAATAATTTAGATAATAGATGTACATATTGTTATACTGTTAGACTAAATGAAACTGCAAGGTATGCTAAAGAAAATGGCTATGATGCATTTTGCACAACATTATTAATTAGTCCATATCAAAATCATGAAAAGATTATTGAAATAGGCAATAAATTAGCAGAAAAATATGGTATTAAGTTTTATTATTACGACTTTAGACCATATTTTAGAGAAGGTCAAGAAAAAGCAAGAGAAATAAGTTTATATATGCAAAAGTATTGTGGATGTGTGTTTTCTGAAGAAGAAAGATATGAAAAGAAAATACAAAAGGATTTGGAAAGGGCAAATAAATTATAATAACAAATTTATAATTAAGAAAATAAGAATGAAAGGAAGTGAATATGATATATGGCTAAAAAGAAAAATGAAATTACAATTCGTTCAAGTGCAGCAGAATATTTAACTTATGTAGCAGCCATAGGAGATAATCTTGAATCAATAGAAGTTAGATATGAAGATGAAAATATTTGGCTTACTCAAAAAATGCTATCAACTTTATATGGAGTATCAATTTCAGCAATAAATCAACATATTAAGAAAATATATGATGATAATGAATTAGATGAGAATTCAACTATTAAGAATTTCTTAATAGTTCAAAAAGAGGGGAATAGAGATATTTCAAGAAATGTTGTACATTATAATCTTCAAATGATAATCGCAATTGGATTTAAAGTAGATAATGAAAGAGCTATTCATTTTAGAAAATGGGCAAACCAGGTAGTCAAAGATTACACAATAAAGGGATGGGTAATGGATGATGAACGTTTAAAAAGTGGAGGTTCAATTCTAACTGAAAAATACTTTGAAGAACAATTAGAACGTATAAGAGAAATAAGAATGTCTGAAAGAAAATTTTATCAAAAAATTACTGATATTTATGCTACATCAATAGATTATGATAAAACTGCAAAATCAACAATTAGCTTTTTTACTTCTATTCAAAATAAACTACATTATGCAGCATCTGGAAATACTGCAGCAGAAATAATATATAATAGAGCAGATCATAAAAAGGAAAATATGGGATTAACTTCGTGGGAAGGATCACCCAATAGTAAAATACATAAATATGATGTCGGTATTGCAAAAAATTATTTATCAGAAACTGAAATTGGACAATTAGAAAGAATGGTATCAGCATATTTAGATTTAGCCGAAATGCAAGCAATGAGACATATTCCAATGACAATGGCAGATTGGGAAGAAAGATTAAATGGATTTTTAAAATTATGGGATCATGAAGTTTTAAAGGATAATGGAAAAATAACAGCGGAAATGGCAAAAATTCATGCAGAAACTGAATTTGAAAAATATAGAATTATACAAGATCAAATTTATATATCAGATTTTGATGAACTTTTATTAAATGCAAAAAAGATAGGAAAAGAAAATACAAAAGGATATGAAGAATAGTATTTAAAAGGAGAAAGTATGAAAGAATTATTAAGTAATGAGAATATGATGAAAATTGCAGTAGAAGAATCAAAAGTAAATTCAGAAAATAATTATAAGGATGGTGGACCTTTTGGTGCGGTTATAGTAAAGAACGGAAAAATAATTAGTAAAGGACATAATACCGTAATTAAAAGCAAAGATTCCACTGCACACGCGGAAATAAATGTTATAAGAGAGGCATCACAAATATTAGGCACACATGATTTGTCTGGATGCATCCTATATACAAGCGCAGAACCATGTCCTATGTGTTTATCTGCAATAATATGGGCAAATATAAAAGAAGTATATTATGCTAATACTAAGGAAGATGCTGGGAATATTGGTTTTAGAGATGATATTATTTATGAATATCTAAAGAAAAATGATAAAACATTAATCAATCTTCATAATATTGGAAGAGAAGAAGCAATTAAAGTTTTTAAGGAATTTGAAAGTAATAATGAAAAGGAAATGTACTAGAAATAAGTAGATTTTCTTTTTTTATAAATATTTAATCAAAAATTTTAATTTAAAGGGGGATTTTCATTTTTGTAGCGAATAATTATTATGAGGTGAAAAAAATGAAAGGAAAATTAAAAGTAATAGTACTAGGAATATTAATGGGGTTACTAGTTGGTATAAGAGGTGTGCATGCACTTGCAAATGATTCAAAATTAACAACACAATATATTGATAATGTTTATGCGTATCATTATAAAAACGGTGTATTGATGTCCTATGGGAAATTACCATTTAGATATCAAAATGGAAAGTTAGTATATTGTATAGAGCCGTGGCGAATTATCAACACTAATACTTATAATTCTAGTGATGATTGGAATATTTCTGGATATTCAGAAGAAGAAAAAAATCAAATGGAGTTAATCGCACACTATGGTTATGGATATGATGGACATGACTCAATAAAATATTATATGGCAACACAAGAATTAATATGGCTTTTTAAAGATGATTATATTAAATGGACTACTGAGTATACAAATAATGGATTAGGAGAGCAAATTAATATAGATAATGAAAAAAACGAAATACTTAGACTAGTAAATTTACATAATGTATTACCATCATTTTCTGGTAGTTGTCATACCACTTATTTAAAAGATAAGTTAGTATTAACAGATACCAATAATGTCTTAGATAATTTTGATATATCATCTGATTTAGAATACGTAAAAAGTGGGCAAACTTTAACATTTAATATTAATAAACTTGGATCATTTAATATAAAGTTAACTCCTAAGAACTTAAATAATGATTTAACAAAGATTTATTACATAGATAGTCATAATAGTCAAAAAATGGCCTCATTTGGTTTAAGTAATAAGAAGAATGCAGAAATAAGTATAGTATCAAACAAAGTACATGTAAGGGTAAATAAAAGAGATAGTAAAACAAAGAATTTAATAAATGATGAAGGAACAATATTTAAAATTAAAGATGTAACTACCAATTCTTATATCATTGAAAACCTAAAGGTTAGTAAAGATGGATATGCATATATAGACTTAGAAAAAGGTAAATATGAAATAGAGGAAGTAAGTGCATCAAGTGGCTATGTAGTTAATAAAAATAAAAAAATAATAGAAATAAATGAAGATATAAATATTAATGATACATATTATGATGTAGATATATTTAATGATGTACCAACGGGCAAAATAAATATATATAAAGTAGATGAGGATGGTACTAGCCTTGATGGTGTTGAAATAGGCTTATTTGATAAAAATCATAAGAAAATAAAAACGATTATTACAAATAGTGAAACAGGTAATTTTTTTGATAATCTAAGTTTGGGAACTTATTATATCAAAGAGTTAAACACTTTAAATGGATATTTACTAGATGATAAGTATTATAAAGTGGAATTAAAATATAAAAATGATAAGACTTATATAGTCGAAAAAAACCTAAAACTTATAAATAATAAAATAAAATGTGATATAGTTTATATAACATCTTCAAATGAGGGAGGAAAACTTAAAAATGTAGAAATAAATGTATATGATTCAGATAATAAAATTGTATATAGTGGAAAAACTGATGAAAATGGTGAGGTTATAATTAAGGATTTACCATATGGGAAATATTATATTAAACAGGTTAAAGTGCCAAGTGGATATATATTAAATGAGGAAGAATATACATTCTATGTTAATGATAGCACATGCAATGGTGCAATAAATGTTACAAATGATAAGACTATTATGCCTGTGACTAGTATGGGCTTTAGTATATATTCGGTTCTATATGTTTTATTTATGAGTCTAGGAATTTATAATTTTGTTAAGAAAAGTAATTAGTATTTTATTAATGGTATCATCTATATGTATATTATTTTGTGATATAACTAAAAGTAATGATTTTGAAAAAAATATTGATAATATTATTAATACAAAAAATATAGATAAGAAATATGATGGTTACATAAGTATTCCAAGTTTAAGTTACAAAGGTCTAATAAAAACAGGAAATTATAAAGATGTGTTAGATGCTAATTTGGTTTTAATGATTAGTGATAAAAAAATAATATATAATGAATATGGAAATATTATATTAGCGGGTCATAATAATAAATATGTTTTTTCAAAACTTTATAAATTAAAAGTTAAAGATGAAATAATTATTAGTGATTTTGATAAAGAATACTCTTATACTATTCAAAAATTAGATTATATAAATATAAAAAATAAAACCATATTAGATAACGTATATGATGAAAAAATATTAACTCTAATAACATGTACATCTAATAATCAAATAAGGTATGTAGTAAGAGCCAAATTTAATCACATAATTTCGCACAATAATTTATAATAAAAAAAGATAATTAATTCTTTTTTTGTGTTATAATCTTTATATAGGGAGTGATATATATGTATTGTTCAAGATGTGGTGCACAAAATGAATTAAATAGTAAGTTTTGCGCTAAATGTGGAAATAATTTAAATGAAATGGCAGAAGAGGTAGATGATAAAAAATTAAAAAGTATAAATAGATTTTCAATTGCCTCTTTCATACTTAGTTTTCTATTGCCTCCAATAGGTTTAATTTTATCAATAATTGGACTTGTAAGATGTAACAAATATAAGAAAGAGACAAATGAAAAGGTAGGATATTTAGCTTTTAATATAGTGGGTATTATAATATCTATAGTTATAACTTTTATAATTTTATTAGTTGCAATTATAGTTTTTGGTGTTTTTACAATTTTCAAAGGTAGTGATGAAATACTAAAATCTACTTGGGAATGTAAGATGAGTCCTTTTTCAAGTACAAAAGTAGTAACCGTAAAGTTTGATGGCAAGGATTTTATGTGGGGAAAATATGGTGATGAAGAAAATAATAACTTTAGTGGTAAATATTATATATTAGATAGGGAATATACCAATGGTAAAAACGAATATAGTATTGATTTTAGACCAAATTACTATATAGTTTCAGGTAAGAAGAGCTATAATTATCCAACATCACAAAAAATGGAAATTGAGTTTGATGAAAAAAGGGCAACTATTACATCTTCAAATTCTGCTAGATATTATTGTGAGAGAAAATAATTATGTTTAAAATAGGTAATATAGAAATAGAAAATAATGTATGTTTAGCTCCTATGGCTGGCATATGTAATAGTGCATTTAGAAGAATAGTTAAAGAATATGGTGCAGGTCTTGTTTTTGCTGAAATGGTAAGTGATAAGGCTCTTTGTTATGATAGTGATAAAACAAAAAAGATGCTTTATATGACCGAATATGAAAGACCTATTGCACAACAAATATTTGGTAGTGATAAGAAAAGTTTTGTAATTGCAGCAAAAAAAGTATATGAACTTATGAAACCAGATATAATTGATATTAATATGGGGTGTCCTGTACCCAAAGTTGCGGTTAAATCACAAGCAGGGGCAGCACTACTTAAAAATCCAGAAAAAATAAAAGAGATTGTTGAAGCAGTAGTAGATGCCGTACCATGCCCTGTTACTGTTAAAATAAGAAGTGGTTGGGATAAAAGTAGTATAAATGCAGTAGATGTTGCTAAAATATGTGAGCAGGCAGGTGCAAGTGCAATTACTGTCCATCCAAGAACGAGAGCACAAGGATATGAAGGAAAAGCAGATTGGAATATCATTAAACAGGTTAAAGAAAATGTTAATATTCCAGTAATTGGTAATGGTGATATAAAGTCTATAGACGATGCTATAAGAATGTTTTCACAAACGGGTTGTGATGCCATAATGATTGGAAGAGCATCCTTGGGTAATCCATATATATTTAAAGAAATAACTTTTTATCTACAAACCGGAAATAAACTAGAAGAACAAACTTTCAAAGATAAAATAGATATGTGCTTAAAACACTTTGATTATTTACTTGAAATAAAAAATGAAAAGACTGCAGTTTTAGAAATGAGGACTCATGCTGCTTGGTATATAAAGGGTTTAAAAGGTTCAAGTATAGTTAAAAATCAAATATTTAAATGTGAAACAAAAGAAGAACTAATTAAAATATTAAATGATTATAAAAATATCTTATAATTTGGGAAAAAATAGCAATATTTATGTGTGTTTGCTGTTTTTTTATGTTATAATTACTTATAGTGGAGGTGAGAAAGTGAGAGAGTTATCTGAACAAGAAATTGTAAGAAGAGAAAAGCTAGATGAAATAAGAAAAACTTGCAATCCTTATCCTGAAAGATATGAAATAACTCATTCTTTAAAAGAAGCATCACTTTTACCTGACGAAACTAATAATGTTAGTGTTGCTGGTAGAATTGTGTTTATGCGTAAGATGGGTAAAATGAGTTTCTTAAAACTTCGTGATATTGAAAGTGACTTACAACTATCTATCAAAGTAGATCTTGTTGGAGAAGAAAAATATGAGTTTTTTAAATCTAATATAGACGTGGGTGATTTTCTAGGTGCAACTGGTGAAATATTTACAACGCATACTGGAGAAAAAACTCTAAGAGCATCCAGTTTTGAATTTTTAGGTAAGGCACTAAAACCACTACCAGAAAAATTCCATGGACTTACTGATGTAGAACTCTGTTATAGAAATAGATATGTTGATATGATAATGAATGAAGATACTAGGAAGAGATTCTTAATTAGAATGAACTTTATAAAAGAATTAAGAAGATTTTTAGATAATAAAGGTTATTATGAAGTAGAAACACCTATTTTAAATAATAAAGCAAGCGGTGCTGTTGCAAAACCATTTAAATCCCATCATAATGCACTTGATATGGATGTATATTTAAGAATTGCACCAGAAACTTATATGAAAAGATCAGTAATCGCAGGTATTCCAAAAGTATACGAAATAGCAAGATGTTTTAGAAATGAAGGTATTGATGCAACTCACTTACAAGATTTTACTATGATAGAAGCTTACCAAGCATATTATAATTATGAAGATAATATGAAGTTTATAAAAGAAATGCTTCAAACAATAATTATGAATGTATTTGGAACACTTAATATTCAAGTTGGCGATAAAATGGTAGATTTATCAGGTGACTGGCCAAGAGTATCCTTTAGAGAATTAATAATAAAATATTCTAATATTGATATTAAAGAATATAATACTAAGGAAAAACTATTAAGTAAAATAAAAGAAGATAAAATTGAACTTGATAGTGAAACACCTATTGAAAATCTAGGATATGGTAATTTAGTTGATTATCTATATAAAAAGGTTGCAAGACCACACATGATAGGACCTGTTTATTTAACTGAGCATCCATCAAGTCTATCACCACTTGCAAGAAGTAATGATAATAATAGGGAAATTACAGATAGATTCCAGCTTGTTATAAATGGAGCTGAAATTATAAATGGATATTCAGAACTTGTTGATCCAATCGAGCAGGAAAATAGACTTCTTGAACAGGCTAAATTAAAGGCAGGTGGAGATGAAGAAGCTATGGAAATGGATCATGATTATATCTTTGCAATGGAATATGGTATGCCACCAATATCTGGTTGGGGCATGGGAATTGATAGAATGATTCAACTTCTTACAAATAGTGATAATATAAAAGATGTTGTAATGTATCCACTTATGAAACCATTAAGTGGTAATGAAAATTAGGAGGAAAAATGAAAAAATATAATGTATTTAAAGTATTATTAATTGCCATTTTGGCATCAATAATAATAAGTTTCTTAATTCCACAATCAATAATCGGTTATTCTTCAACTGGTATTGAAAAGGGAACAATAAGTCCTATAACTTTAGTTGATTCAGTATCAAATGGACTAACTTCATTAAGTGTATTTATAAGTTCATTTGTATACATTTTATGTATAGGAGTATTTTATGCTGTTATAAAAAAATCAGGTAAATATGATGATGTAATAAATAATACAGCATGCAAATTTAAAAATAAAAAGGGACTATTTTTAGTCATAAGTATTTTAACTTTAGGAATACTTTCAGCAGTTATAGGTGATGTTATGCCTATGCTTGTATTAGTTCCTGCATTTATAGATATTGCTAAAAAACTAGGATTTGATAGTAAAAAAGCTATTGCATCAACAATTGGTGCAATTATATTAGGTAGTGCTGGATCACTATATACAAATTATACAAATCAAATTTTACAAACTACAATTGAATCAAATATAATTGCAAAAATTATAATATTAATTATTTCACTTGGTTCTTTAATAGCATTTGCACTTTTAGGAAAAAAGGCAGAAAATGTTAAATTAGAAGAGAAAGAAATTAAGAAGGGAACTTCAATTAGTGTAGCATTTGATATAGTAATTTTCTTAATAGTACTTGGAATGGTACCATGGGCAAATTACTTTGAATTTGAAGGATTTAAAAACTTCTATACTACAATAACTGAATTTAAAGTATTTGACGTATCATTATTTAATGCAATAATTGGTACAACATTTAGTGCATTTGGTGAATGGTCAACATATACAGTTTCTATAGTATTAATTATAGCAAGCATAATATTAGCATTAATACATAAAATTAAAGTTGATGGTATGCTTGAATCAGTTGCAAAAGGTATAAGAGTTGCACTTCCATTTGCATTAATCATTGTAATATCAAATATGGTTTTAGTAGGTGTTTATAATTCAGGATTTTTTACAACAGTAATTACAAGTATTGCTAAAATGAGTGATTCAGTATTATCATCATCAACAATATCTGCATTATCATCTTTAGTATATCCAGATTATGTTTATGCAAGTCAATTTACACTATCAACAATTACATACACAATAACTGATACAGCAATTTATTTAGTTATAGCAGTAATATTTCAAGCAATATATTCATTATTTTTACTTGTATCACCAACAAGTATACTTATATTAATGGGATTACATTATGAATCAGTAAGTTATAAAGATTGGATAAAATACATCTATAAATACTTTTTAGGATTATTAATTGTAATATTTATGATATTAATGATTATAGGTAGTAAATATGTAACACCAATATCATTTGTAGTATTTGCTATATTAATAGTTATATTAGTATTATTTATAGTATTATGTAAAAATAAAAAAGAGGAAGATAAAGAAGAAAAAATAGTAGAGGTAAGGCAGTCAAAAAAAGAAACAGTAAAAAAAGAAGAAACTAAATCTACATCAAAAAAGGGAAAAACAACTACTAGTAATTCAAATACCAAAAAAACTTCTAAGAAACAACCTGCTAAGAAAAATACTACTAAGAAAAAATAGAAATATATGAAAATTATATTTCTTTTTTTGTATAATTTTTATTAAATATACCATAAATATCATAGACTTAATTAAGGAGGATATTTATGTTTGGAAAATTCAGTGAAGAGGCACAGAAGATTTTAGTTTTATCAAATAAAGAGATGACTGAGTTAAAACATCAATATGTTGGAAGTGAACATTTATTACTTGCTGTTTTAAAGAGTAATAATGAAATAAGTGATAAATTAAAAAAATATAAGGTAACATATAAAAAGTTTAAAGAACAGATAATAAATACGATTGGAATTGGGGAAAGTACTTCAGAATTATTAGTTTATTCTAGTCTTTTAAAAAGAGTGTTAGAAAATTTAATTATTGAATCTAAAGAAACAGGTGAAGAAATAACAGTTAATTCATTAGTATTATCATTATTGAATGAGGGTGAAGGTACGGCTATTAGAACACTTTTATCCCTTGGTGTTGATATAAATAAACTATACTTAGATATAAGTGAAAAAAGAAATATTAAACAAAAAAAATCTAAAAAACTAACTATTGAAGAATTAACTACCGATTTAACAAAAAAAGCAAAAAATAAAGAAATTGATCCCGTTATAGGAAGAGAAAAAGAAATATTAAGGGTTATTGAAATATTATCAAGAAGGACAAAAAATAACCCAATATTAATAGGTGATGCAGGAGTTGGTAAAACTGCTATTGCAGAAGAACTCGCTAGAAGAATAGAAAGTGGCAATGTTCCACTACCACTTAAAAACAAAAGAATACTATGTCTAGATATGGCATGTGCAGTCGCAGGTACAAAATATAGAGGAGAATTTGAAGAAAGAATTAAAAAAATAGTAAAAGAACTTGAAGAAAATGATGATATAATTCTCTTCATTGATGAAATTCATACTTTAGTAGGGGCAGGTGGCGCTGAGGGTGCAATTGATGCGTCAAATATATTTAAACCGGCACTTGCAAGAGGAAAAGTAAGATGTATAGGTGCAACTACAACAAAAGAGTATAAACAATTTATTGAGAAGGATAATGCTTTAGATAGAAGATTTCAAAAAGTATTTATAGAAGAGCCTGATAAGGATAATCTTAAAAATATTTTAATGAATCTAAAGGGGATTTATGAAAGTTATCATAATGTTAAAGTATCAGAGGATATAATAGATAAAATAATAATTTTTTCAGATAGATATATATATGATAGATGTGAACCTGATAAATCAATTGATATACTTGATGAAGTATGTACAAAGGTATCATTAAAGGAAGAAAAAGAAGAGGTTGAACTTGTTAAACTAAATAACGAATTAAATAAGGTTAATAGAGAGAAAAATAGATGTATTATAAATCAAAATTATGATAGAGCATATATATTAAAAGAAAAGGAAGAAAATATAACAGATAAGATTAATAAATTGCAATTAAAAATTATGAGAAAGAAGCATGTCAAAAAAGTAACACTAGATGATGTTATAAATGTTGTTAGTATAAAAACTAAAATACCAATAAAGGAAATAAATGAAAATTTGAATTATCAAGTAAAAAAGATGGAAGATGATTTAAGAAGTAATATTATTGGTCAAGATAGTGCAATAGATAAACTTTTAGAAATAACTAAAAAATTAAAACTTGGAATTAAAGATAAAAATAAAAGTTATTCACTATTATTTTGTGGCCCAACAGGGGTAGGTAAAACATATTTATCAAAAATGTTTGCAAAAAATTTAGTTGGAAAGAACAATATTATAAAACTTGACATGAGTGAATATTCTGAAAGTATAAGTATAAATAAATTAATAGGATCACCTGCTGGATATGTGGGCTACGATGATAATAAAAATATATTAGAAGAAATAAGAAACAAGCCTTATTCGGTTTTAATATTAGATGAAATAGAAAAAGCACATAAATCAGTTATTAATTTTTTCTTAAATATATTAGATGAAGGCAATTGCAAAGATTCAAATGGAAGGGTAATAAGATTTGATAATGTTGTTATTATAATGACAAGTAATGCATATTTAAATAAAGAACTAATGGGATTTAATA
The DNA here is from genome assembly GCA_017938725.1 of Bacilli bacterium. Taxonomy (GTDB): domain Bacteria; phylum Bacillota_I; class Bacilli_A; order RF39; family UBA660; genus CAG-433. Next base: position 49,024 of record JAGBAW010000028.1, read on the forward strand.
AAAATATTCAGACTAACAGTTTGTTTGAGTTTTTCTCAAAAGAATTTATTAATAGAATAGATGAAGTAATTATGTTTAACAAATTTAAAGAAGATGATATAAATAAAATAATAATGAAAGAGGCAAATAATTGCTATAAAAAATATAATAGAGAGAATATAATTACTCTTGATACTATAAATAAAATTATCAAAGAATCAAATTACGAAGAGTATGGAGTTAGAAAACTGTGTAAAATAGTAAGAAAAGAAATAGAAAATGAAATAATAAGTGAAGTATTTTCGTAGGCTACTGATGGTAGTCTTTTTTATTAAATTATGCTAAAATAATATATATAAAGGAGATAAATATGAAATTATACAATACATTAACAAAAAAAATTGAAGAGTTTATTCCCAATAAAGAAGGCGAAGTAAAGATGTATACATGTGGGCCCACTGTATACCACTATGCACATATAGGTAATTTAAGAACATATATATTTGAGGATATTTTAGAAAAAAGTTTAAAATATCTTGGATACAAGGTTGATAGAGTCATGAATATTACTGATGTTGGCCATTTAACTAGTGATTCAGATTCTGGAGAAGATAAAATGCTAAAAGGGGCCAAAAGAGAACATAAAACAGTTTTAGAAATAGCAGATTATTATACAGAAGAATTTAAAAAAGACTGTGAAAAACTAAATGTTAGGTGGCCTGATACAGTATCTAAAGCTACTGATAATATAGATCAATATATAAAAATTATTACAAACTTACTAGATACTGGATATGCATATTTATCGGGTGGAAATGTATATTTTGATACATCAAAATTAGATGATTATTACAAGCTTACAAATCATAAAGAAGATGAAATGGTCGTTGGTGTAAGAGAAGGTGTAGAAGAGGATTCAAATAAACATAATCAAGCTGATTTTGTATTATGGTTTACAAAATCTAAATTCGATGATCAAGAACTAAAATGGGATAGTCCTTGGGGATATGGATATCCTGGATGGCATATAGAATGTTCTGGTATAAGTATGAAATATTTAGGAGAAAACCTAGATATACATTGTGGTGGAATTGATAACATATTTCCTCACCATACTAATGAAATTGCACAATCTGAAAGCTATCTAGGACACAAGTGGTGTAATTTTTGGGTTCATGGTGAACACTTAAATGATCAAACAGGTAAGATGAGTAAAAGTAAAGGTGATTTTTTAACAGTTAATTTGTTAGAGAGTAAAGGATATGATCCTCTAGCATATAGATTTATGTGTTTAAATTCGCAATATAGAAAAGTATTAGTATTTTCATATGAAATATTAGATAATATGTCACTATCATATAGTAAATTAAAAAGTAAAACCTTATCCTTAACTGATAATGGAGTATTAGATGAGGATAAAATAAATTATTATGATACTAAATTTAAAGATGCACTTAATAATAATTTAAATACCTCAATGTGTTTAACTATTTTGTATGATGTTTTAAAAGATAGTTCATTAAATGATTTAACTAAGAAGACCATAATAACTAAGTTTGATGAAGTATTATCATTAGATTTATTTAAAGAAAGCAATATAGATAAAAATTTAGAAGACAAAATAAATAAATTAATAGAAAAGAGAAATAAATATAAAGAAGAAAAAAATTATATAGAAGCAGATAAGATTAGAAAAGAGATAATAAATCTTGGAGTAAATATAAAAGATACTAGGGAAGGAACAAAAATAATATGGAATTAATATTCGTTTTAGTAGCATTTTTAATAGTGTTTATTGCACAGCAGACTTTAAATTTTACTTATTCAAAATATAAGCAAATAGAAGTAGATTCTAATTTAACAGGATATGAAGTAGCAAAAAAAATATTATTAGAAAATGGCCTAGATTATATAAATGTAGGAAAAGTATCAGGTAATTTATCAGATCACTATAATAACAGTAAAAAAATTATTAACTTGTCAGATGATATATATAATGGTACTACAATCGCATCATGTGCAGTCGCAGCACATGAATGTGGACATGCTATTCAATATAAGGAGGGGTATATACCAATAAAAATCAGAAATATGTTAGTACCATTTGTAAATTTAGGTAATAGTTTAGGATATATTGTAATAGTTATAAGTCTAGCATCTTCTTTAACTAAATTATTTATATTAGGACTTATACTTATATCTTTTGCACTTTTATTTCAATTAATTACACTGCCATGTGAATTTGATGCTAGTAAAAGAGCAAATAAAATATTACTTGAAATGGGATTAATTACAGAGGGTGAACAAGAGGGTACTAAAAAGATGCTTATGGCAGCTGCATTTACTTATGTCGCAGGATTAATCTCATCAATTATGCAAATACTTAGATTAGTTTATATTTTTTGTGGTAATAGAAGAAGAGATTAAGGACCTTTTGGGTCTTTTTTTAAATAATAATAGGAATTTATTTTTAATATTACTTTACATGATAACATAGTATTTTTTATATTTATTCCTTATTTTTATGATTATTTAAAAAAATACTTTATTAATATTTTGTTTTTTGTTATAATTAAAAATGATAAAGTAGGTGTGACATGAACATAAAGAAAATATTAATAGTTTTAATATGCCTATTTGTATTTACAGGATGCAAAATTGAAAACATCAGTAATAATGATATATTGTCCAATGTAGATTTAATATTAAGTAAAAAATTAAAGTATTTAAATAAAGATGCAATTGGCTACCAGTATTACTTGCCAATAAATATGTCAGTTAAAAATGTAAATGATTTTAATCAAGAATTATATTATGAAGGTAAAACATTGTATTTATACACTGATATTGTTAGTTATTATCATAAAGTGCAGAAGGATTACACTGTAGATAATAATGCATATATATCAAAAAAAATAGACCAAAAAGGAAAGAATGGATATTTAGAGATTAATAAAGTAAATGATAAATACTATGTAGAAATGATGTATAATTATGCTAAGGTAGAAGCCTATGTATCTGATTATGAACTTGTGGATACTGTAAGTGTTATATCATGTATTCTTTCAAGTATAAAGTATAATGATAATATAATAGAAACCTTGATTGGCGATAAAAAATATGATTTAAGTGGTAATGAAACCTATAATATATTTAACACAAAAAAGACGACAGATAGTAATTTCCTAGATTATATTAATGAATATGATAAATATAATGGGCAATTAGATGCTGAAACTTTGATTGAAAAAGATGAAATATCAACCGGGGAGGAAGATTAAAATGAAATTATTTGATAAAGTTAAAAATTTTTTCTATGATGAAGAAGAGATAGATGAAGAAGATGAACAAGAAGTTCCAATAAAAATTCATAATAAAAGAGAAAAACAGGAAGATAATATAAGCGAAAGAGAGTTATTTAGATCTGAGAGAACTTTTAACTTTCCTATGGATATAGATGAAGAAAAAGATGAAGTAACTATAAAAAGTATAAAAGAAGAAAATGTGCAAATAAATAATACTGTAGGTACAAATTCTTATAGATCAACTAAGCAATCATATGAGAATAATTATTCTAGATTAAAAACATATACAAAACCTGTAGAAACAAAAGAAGAAAAGAAATTTAAACCTACTCCAGTTATATCTCCGATTTATGGTGTTTTAGATAAAAATTATAAAAAGGAAGATATTGCGATAGATTCAACTAGAGAATTTAATGTTCAAAAAAAATTAGACTATGATACAGTTAGAAGAAAAGCATACGGAAATATGTATAGTAATGAAAGTGTTAAAGATGAAGAATCAAAGGGTATATTTTTTAATTTAGATGAAGAAAAAAGTGATGAATTTAATACAGATGATGATGTAAAAATAATTTATAATGATGTTTCTTTTGATGATAATGAAGAAGAAAATATAACACCAACAGTACAGATAAATAGCGAGACTAATAATACTGATGATGATATATTATCAGAAACTAAAGAACAAGATTTATTTAATCTAATAGATAATATGTATAACTCTGATGAAACTGATGAAGATGAAGGGGATGAATAATAATATGGAATTTTTGGATGCATTTTTACCCATTATAATATATATACTACTAATAGTACTTATTATATTATTGATAATCATTGCAGTTAAAGTAAAAAATATAATGGATAAAGTAGATAAAATAACTGATAATGTTAATAATAAGTTAGATTCATTAGACAATTTATTTTATATGGTTGATGGTGTAAGCAGCAAAATGACATTCTTAAGTGATAGATTTATTAATTTTATAATAAGTGTATTTAATAAGGTTTTCAAACCAAAAGATAAAAATAAGGAGGAAGAAGAAAATGAGTAAAAAAGGAACTGGTAAATTAATTTTAGGAGCAGGAATAGGAGCTGGATTAGCACTTTTATTCGCGCCAAAGAAAGGAACCGAACTAAGAGAAGATTTAAAAAATAGAATCAATGACTTAGTTAATAAAGTAAAAGAAGTAGATGTTGATGAAGTAAAAGAAAAATTAGAAAGTAAATTAGAAGAGATTAAAGCAGAGATTGAAGATTTAGACAAAGAAAAGGTAAAGAAAATAGCTGAAAAGAAGGCAAAACAACTAAAAAAGAAAACGGAAGAATTAGTTGAATATGCTAAAGAAAAAGGTACCCCAGTACTTGAAAAAGCCGCTAAAGAAGTAAAAAAACAGGCAGCAAATGTATGTAAAGAAGTACTTGCTAAATTAGAAGAAGAATAATCTTCTTTTTGTACATTTGTAAATGATGTGAAACAAAAATAATATAAAAATTAATTCAGGTAGAATGAGTTAATTTTTTTTGTTCTAAGTATAATCTTTGTTCATTTGGAGTTCTATAATTAAGAACAGACATAGGTATATTATTAG